>JAJTHX010000338.1 GCA_021300125.1 Betaproteobacteria bacterium
CAGCGTGCGCTCGAACTGGCGGGTGAGCTCTTCCATGATGGCGGTCTCGCCGCGGTGCAGGCGCAACTCGGCCTCCCGGCCCAGCGCCGTCGCCCAGTCCTCGCCGCCGGCCGGCACTGCTTCGCTGCGCATTTCCGGCGGCAGGTCCTTGACCTCGATCATCGCCGCCGGCGCCATCACCGTCAGCCAGTGGCAGAGATTCTCGAGCTGGCGCACGTTGCCGGGCAGTTCCTGCATCGACAGGTAGTTGAGCGTCGCCTCTGAAAGCCGTTTCGGCTCGACACCGAGTTCGCGCGCGCTTTTCTGCAGGAAATGCCGGGCCAGCAGCGGAATGTCCTCACGCCGCTCGCGCAGCGGTGGCAGGCGCAGCCGGATCACGTTGAGGCGGTGAAACAGGTCTTCGCGGAACAGCCCCTGTTTCACCCGCGCATCGAGGTCCTGGTGGGTTGCCGCGATCACCCGTACATTGGCCTTGATCGGCTGATGGCCGCCGACGCGGTAGAAATGGCCGTCGGAGAGCACGCGCAGCAGACGTGTCTGCAGCTCCTGCGGCATGTCGCCGATCTCATCGAGAAACAGCGTGCCGCCCTCGGCCTGCTCGAAACGGCCGCGGCGCATGTTCTGGGCGCCGGTGAAAGCCCCGCGCTCATGACCGAACAATTCGGACTCCAGCAACTCCTTCGGGATCGCGGCGGTGTTGATGGCGATGAACGGCCGGCTGGCGCGGGGACTGTGGCGGTGCAGCGCACTGGCCACCAGTTCCTTGCCGCTGCCCGATTCGCCGGTGATCAGCACCGTGGCGTGCGACTGCGAAAGGCGGCCGATGGCACGGAACACTTCCTGCATCGCCGGCGCCTGGCCCAGCATTTCCGGCATCGATTCGACAACTTCGCCGGCCGAATCCTGGCGTACGCTCTCGTCCATCGCGCGGCGGATCAACTCCACCGCATGATCGACATCAAAGGGCTTGGGCAGGTACTCGTAGGCCCCGCCCTGGAAGGCGGTGACCGCGCTTTCGAGGTCGGAATACGCGGTCATGATGATTACCGGCAGCGATGGATGCCGCGCCTTCGCCTGCTGCAGCAGTTCGAGCCCGGACTCGCCGGGCATGCGGATGTCGCTCACCACCACCTGCGGGATTTCCTCGTCGAGCGCGGCCAGCGCATCGCGGGCCGAGGCAAAGGCCTTGAACGCGATGTTCTCCCGGGTCAGCGCCTTTTCGAACACCCAGCGGATGGAACGATCGTCATCAATGATCCAGACAGGTTTCATGATTTCGCTTCTTTCGGTCAGTGCTGCATGGCGGGCCGGGCATCATCCTGCACCGGTAACAGCAGCGTGAAACAGGTTTTTCCGGGCACGCTGTCGAACGTGATTGCGCCGCGGTGCTGGGTAGTGAAGTTGTGCGCGATGGTGAGGCCAAGCCCGCTGCCACCCTCGCGCCCGGAGATCAGCGGCTGGAACACGCGCTCGCGCATGTTCTCCGGTATGCCCGGACCGTTGTCGCAGATGTCGATCTGCACCGCGTGACGGTAACGGCGGCGCACCAGCGTCACCTGGCGGGCAATGCGGGTGCGCAGACGGATTTCGCCGTTACTCATGCCGGCGCCCTTGATTGCCTGGGCGGCGTTGCGCACGATGTTGAGTGCCACCTGGATCAGCTGTTCCCGGTCGCCGGTGAGTGTCGGCAGGCTGGTGTCGTAATCGCGGCGCACGGCGATGCCCGGAAACTCGGCCAGCATCACGCTGCGTACGCGCTCGAGTACCTCGTGGATGTTGACCGGCCCTGGCAGTGGCAGCCGGTGCGGCGTCAGCAGGCGGTCCATCAGCGACTGCAGGCGGTCCGACTCCTTGATGATGACCTGGGTGTATTCGTGCAGACCGGGCCGCTCCAGTTCGCGGTCAAGCAGCTGCGCTGCACCCCGGATGCCGCCGAGCGGATTCTTGATTTCGTGCGCGAGGTTGCGGATCAGGTCGCGGTGCGCTTGGCTCTGTTCAAGCATGCGGGCTTCGCGTTCGATGCGAAGCTGGCGGTCAATCTGGCGGAACTCGAGCAGCATCGCCTGCGCGCCGCCAGGCAGTTCGGCCGGGCATACGGTGCAGGCCAGATTCAGCCGCTGCTTGGCCAGGCATACTTCAAGCTCGTGCTCGGTATAGGCGGAATGGTTGACGCGCGATTGCTGGATCGCCGCATCCAGCACCGCATTTTCGCCGAGCAGGCGGTCCAGCGTGAGCATGGCCACGCTGGAGTGGGACAACTCGAACAGGTTTTCGGCAGAAGGATTCATGTACACCACGGAGTGTTCGTCATCAATGACGATCACCGCGGTGGCCAGCAGGTCAAGACCGGCCAGCGGGCCCGCCAGCACGGCCGCATTCATCGATGCACTCCGCTGGGCCCGGCAAGGTGCAGGCCAGCCACGGCGCGGCAGGACGCCGCGCGATTCAGCGCAGTGAGGAAATTTCCTTGCGCAGGTTGGCGATGTTGTTCTCGTGCAGCGCGACCTTCCTGCGGAACGGTTCGAGCCGCTCGAGCACGCGCTGGTAATTGCGCTCGTTGCCCAGGCGCACGGCTTCCTGTTCGGCAAGATCGCGCCGTGCCTGTTCTAGCAGGCGCTCCTCGTTGGCCAGTTCCTGTTCGAGGATCTTGCGCCGGCCGTTGTCGCGTTGCTGCTGGGTCGAGGGATCGACCTTCGGAAAATCGCCGCTGCCGGCTGCCGACGGCGGCGGCTTGCCCGGTGTTGCTGCCGGCTTGGGCGCAGGCACCGTGCTCAGCTGGGGCAGGTTCATCGGCTTGCAGCCGGCCGCCTCGGATTTGACGTTGGTGAAGCGTTTGTTGCCGTCGCGGTCGATGCACTCCCAGATCTCGGCCTGGGCCGGGATGCTCAGGGCGCACAACAGCAACAGCCAGAAAGATCGGGGATTGCGCATCAGCAGCCTCGGGGTGACCTGCAGCCAGCGCCGGAGCTGCGCCAGCGGGCGGCTTGGGCACGCCATCTTTGGGCAACATGGGATTGGCTCGCTAAGTCTATGTCAGCAAAGGAAAAGTGGCAATCAAGCCGGGCTGCCCCGGCCGAAAACAAAAGGGCGGGCACCAGCCCGCCCTTTTGCCCCGGCTCAGACCATCAGAGGCTGTAGTACAGCTGGAACTCCAGCGGGTGCGTGGTCATGCGGAACGCGGTGACTTCCTCCATCTTGAGTGCGATGTAGGCGTCGATCATGTCGTTCGAGAACACGCCGCCACGGGTCAGGAACTCGCGATCCTTGTCGAGATAGTCGAGCGCCATGTCCAGCGACGAACACACGGCCGGCACCTTTTTCGCCTCTTCCGGCGGCAGGTCATAGAGGTTCTTGTCCACGGCATCACCCGGGTGAATCTTGTTCTGGATACCGTCGAGACCGGCCATCATCATCGCGGTGAACGCCAGGTACGGGTTCGCTGTCGGATCGGGGAAGCGCACTTCGATGCGGCGCGCCTTGGGGCTCGCCACGTGCGGGATGCGGATCGATGCCGAACGATTGCGCGCCGAGTAGGCGAGGTTGATCGGCGCCTCGAAGCCGGGCACCAGTCGCTTGTACGAATTCGTGCCGGGATTGGTGATCGCATTCAGCGCACGGGCGTGCTTGATGATGCCGCCGATGTAATACAGCGCGAGTTCGGAAAGACCGGCGTAGCCGTTGCCGCTGAACAGGTTCTGGCCGCCCTTCCAGATCGACTGGTGCACGTGCATGCCCGAGCCGTTGTCGCCGACCACGGGTTTCGGCATGAAGGTCGCGGTCTTGCCATAGGAATGCGCGACGTTGTGCACGGTGTACTTGAGGATCTGGTTCCAGTCGGCGCGTTTGACCAGGCTGGCGAACAGGGTGCCGATCTCGCACTGGCCGGGGGCCGCGACCTCGTGGTGATGCACTTCAACCGGCACGCCCTGCTCTTCCAGCGCAAGGCACATCGCGGAGCGGATGTCCTGCAGGGAATCGACCGGGGGCACCGGGAAATAGCCGCCCTTGACCGGCGGACGATGACCCATGTTGCCGCCATCGTTTTCCTCTTCCGAGGACCACGGGGCTTCGGCAGTCTTGATTTTGACCGAGGCGCCGGACATGTCGACGCGCCAGGTGACCGAGTCAAAAATGAAAAATTCGGGTTCCGGGCCGAAATAGGCGGTGTCGCCGATGCCGGTGGATTTGAGGTAAGCCTCGCCGCGTTTGGCGATCGAGCGCGGATCGCGGTCATAGCCCTTGCCGTCCGAAGGCTCGATCACATCGCAGGTCAGGATCATCGTGGCTTCGTCGGTAAACGGATCCATGCGCGCGGTGCCCGGGTCCGGCATCAGCAACATGTCCGAGGCCTGGATGCCCTTCCAGCCGGCAATCGAAGAGCCATCAAAGGCATGGCCGTCGGTGAACTTGTCCTCGCCAAAGACCTTGGTCGGCACCGAAACATGCTGTTCCTTGCCGCGGGTATCGGTAAAACGCAGGTCAACGAACTTGACTTCGTTGTCCTTCAGCATCTTCATGACTTCGGCGCTACTGGCCATTCTGATTCTCCTAACGATTGCTGATTAAGGGAAAAATGCTCCACCAACATTATGAGCAGGATATGTACCAAGGCAGTGCATTGCTAAGTACCTGAGCGCAATGGCCAAAATAATGCGGGCAAGGCCAGCGCTGCACCATATATGTGCAACAAATTCCATGACGCACAATTATAGTGCATTTTGAAAGCCCTGTCGCACCAGCGCAATCCGGCAGAGCGCATCATTTTTGCCACTTTCCGGGTCATGTGGCCACGGAGGAATCCCCCGCGCCTTAAATCGGTGCGCAAGTCACCGAAGGGCCTGAAGCGGCCCACTCACCTCGTCCGGGTCTGCGCTGACAGGTCGGACTGTCACCGGCAATTTTGGCAGACGGCCTTCAATGCCGGAAAGCGGCGCGAAACGCAGCCAGAAAACTGTCCAGTTCCGCCGCCGGCAGGGCATTGATGCCTGCCGCAGCCTCGCGCCCGCCACCGCCAAAAGCGCTGCACAACGCTTCCGCGCCCTGTGGCCTCGAGCGCGGCGCCCGCACGCTGATGACATAGCAATCCCCGCGCGCGACCAGCACCGCATGGGCACGGCCCGGCGCAGACTGGGCAAGGCGATTGCCATGGACGCCATTGACGCGCCGGCTCCATGCCGCGTCGGGCAGCACCACGGCCGCGGCATGCTCGTCGGCGAACAGCAGCGGCAGCTCTTCGGCGCGGGCCAGATCCTCGGCACCGGCATGCTTGAGCACCTCGAAAACCGGTTCGTCGTAAATGAAATGGCGCGGATCGCGATAGGGGGCCAGGGCACGGTACAGGTCGGCCGGGTGGTAGTGCAGGTCGTCCACGGTTTCCCCGTAGGCGTTGTAGTTGAGTGCCTCGCCCAGCTCGTGCAGCCGCGCAAGCTCGGTATGATCCAGTTGCAGCGGCTGTGCGGCACGGATTGCCGACTCCACCAGGTTGTCGCCAAATGCCGCGACTACGGCCCACAGCCGGAATTTGCCGGAGAGGTGGCGGTCGACAATGAGACTGGTGCAGACATCGTGGGCAGTATCAATGTAGCCGTGGAATCGCGGATGCTGCGGCAGCTCGCCGGCAAAATGGTGATCGAAATAGTGGACCTCCGCGCCATCGGCGAGCGCGCGCTCAACTCCGCGCGCATTTGCGCGCAGTGAAATGTCCAGCACGGTCAGGCAATCGCCTGCGCGAGCCGCGACGCGTTCGGTCAGCAGGGTGTCGCGCTTGACCCCGGTCACCAGCTCGGACTCGCGCGGCGTGTCAAGGCGCAGCTGATGCAGCGCGCAAATGCCGTCGGCGTCGCCGTTGAAGATGTCGTAGAATTTCATCGATGATGCAGGATTACGCAGCGGAACTCGCCGCGGATCGGATGCCGCAGCACGCAAGGCCGCGCGCGCATCGCATTGCAGCGATGGCTGCGCTAGCTTACAGCCTGGTCATCGTCTACGCCAGCCTGCAGCCGTTCAGCGGATGGCGCGCCATCGCGCTGCATCCCGGGGCCTTCCTCGCTGCGCCGTGGCCGCGCTGGATCACGCTGGAAGACATCGGTTTCAATTTCGCCGCCTATCTGCCGCTCGGCTTCCTCCTGGTCATCGCGCTGCGCAGGGGCCTCACCGCCGCCTCCGCGGTGCTGGCCTCGGCGCTGCTCTGCGCGCTGCTCAGCCTGTCCCTGGAGACCGCGCAGCAATACCTGCCGGTCCGTTTTGCCTCCAACCTCGACCTGCTGGTGAACACCATTGGCGGTGCGACCGGGGCATTGATCGCTCCGCTGTTTGCCCCGGACCGTCCGCTCGGCGGCCCGCTCGCGCGTACGCGCAGCCGAGTGTTCGTCGACGGGGCCCGTGGCGACGCGGTGCTGGTGCTCGCCGGGCTGTGGCTGTTCACGCAGCTGCACGGGTCGCCGCTGATCCTCGGCAACGGTGACCTGCGCGAGACGCTGGGCCTCGCGGAAGGGCATCTGCGCTACGCACCCGAGACCTACCGCTACGCCGAGGCCGCGGTGGTGATGCTCAATGTCGCCGGGGCGGTGATGCTGCTGTCCTGCGCCGCGCGAGTGGTTGATACGGCTTTCTGGCGCGCGGCGGCACTGCTGCTGATCGCCGCAATGGGGGTCAAAACGCTCGCGGCGGTGTTCATCCTGCGCGCAGCAACCCCGTGGCTGTGGCTGACACCGGGCTTGCTCATCGGCATGGCCGCGGCGCTGGTGCTGCTGCTCGCGCTGCTGCGGCTGCCGCCGCGCGGCCGCGCCGCTGCGGCGCTGCTGCTGACCGTGGCCGCGCTGCTGCTGGTCAACAGCCTGCCGGAAAATCCTTATCGTGCGGCGCCGCTGCACCTGCTGCCTGGACGCGGCGGCCACGTACTCAGTTTTGCCAACATCGCACGTGCGCTGTCCGAACTGTGGCCGCTGCTCGCCGCGCTGCTGTTGCTGACCCTGCTGCCCGGGCGCGTGTCCGGTCAGCGCTGAGAGGAGAGTCCCGCTTGCCTGCCAGAAAAAAGCCGCCCAGCTGGTCGCAATTGCTGCTCGCGCAGCGCCGTTTCGCCGAGGCCCGCGATTGGCAGCCGTTCCACACCCCGAAGAACCTGGCCATGGCACTGTCGGTCGAAGCCGCGGAGCTGGTCGAGTGCTTCCAGTGGCTGACACCGGAACAGAGCGTCCGGCTCGGCGCGCGCGAACGGCGTGCCGTGGAGCAGGAGTTGGCCGACGTGCTGCTCTACCTGCTGCGACTCTCGGACGTGCTCGGTGTCGACCTGCCGCAGGCAGCCCGGCGCAAGATGGCCGTCAACGCGCGCAAATACCCGGTCGCGCTGGCCCGCGGCTCGGCGCGCAGGGCAGCGGCGCTGCGGCAAAGGTCGCGGGTATAATCCGCGCTTTGCTGAACGCGGCACGCCGAATTCGGATGAGTCATTTCAAGCACCATGTGTTCTTCTGCTGCAACCAGCGCGAACCCGGCGCGAACTGCTGCAACAACCACGGCGCCTCGGACCTGCGCGATTACGCCAAAAAAAAGGTCAAGGCGATGGGGCTTTCCGGCGCGGGCAAGGTGCGCATCAACCAGGCCGGCTGCCTCGACCGTTGCGACCAGGGCCCGGTGATGGTGGTCTATCCGGAAGCGGTCTGGTACACCTACGTCGACCGTGAGGACATCGACGAAATCCTGTACGAGCACCTGCAGCACGGACGCGTCGTCGAGCGCCTCAAGATCTGAACGCCGGCAGCACCGGCCCCCGCCCTCCAGCATGACCGCACCCGCAACACCGCAGCGCCCCCCGGCGCCTGAACGGCTGATGATCGAAGGCCCGGCCGGCATGCTGGAAACCGACATCAGCGATCCGGGCCAGCACCGCCGCGGCATCGCGCTGATCGGGCATCCCAATCCGGTGCAGGGCGGCACCAAGGACAACAAGGTGGTCACCACCCTGGCCAAAACCCTGTATGGCCTTGGCCATGTCGCGATCCGCCCCAATTTCCGAGGCGTCGGCGCGAGCACCGGACAGTTCGATCACGGCGTCGGTGAAACACAGGACCTGCTGGCAGTGGCGCGCTGGGCGCAAGCCCGCTACGGCGAACTGCCGCTGGTTCTTGCCGGCTTCTCCTTCGGCGCCTTCGTGCAGACGCGGGTGGCGCGTGAACAGGCGCCACAGCAGCTGATCCTCGTCGGCCCCGCGGTCAACCGGTTCCGGGCTGAGACGGTGCCGGCCAACACGCTGGTCATCCATGGCGAGCACGACGATGTGGTGCCGCTGGCGGCTGTGCTCGACTGGGCGCGCCCGCAGCAGCTGCCGATCGTGGTAGTGCCCGGCGGCGAGCATTTTTTCCACGGCCGCCTGCACCTGCTCGCGCAACTGGTCGCCCGGCACTGCGCATGAGCGCGCCGCTGGCGGTACGCGGATTACGCAAATCGTACGGCGCGAACGAAGTCGTGCGCGGCTTGGATTTTGCCCTCGAACCCGGAGAGTGTTTCGGACTGCTAGGCCCCAACGGCGCCGGCAAGACCACCACCCTGCGGCTGTGCCTTGGCCTGACCGAACCCGATGCCGGGGAGATCACCCTGCTCGGACATCGCGTGCCCCGCGATGCCCGCGCCGCCCGCCGCCGCATCGGCGTCGTGCCGCAGTTCGACAACCTTGACCCGGACTTCACGGTGCGCGAGAACCTG
>JAJTHX010000004.1 GCA_021300125.1 Betaproteobacteria bacterium
AGCCGGTTTTCCCCGGAAAAGCGGCGCCGCAGCGCCGCTTTTTTGTTGTGCTGCGGCCGAATCCGCCGGCCATCGGCTAGAATCCTTTCATGCAGACCGCACAGCAAACCGGCAAGAATGACCGCATTTTCCTGGTGGGCCTGATGGGCGCCGGAAAGACCTCTGTCGGGAAAATGCTGGCCCGTCGGCTTGACCGTCAATTCCTCGATGCCGACGCCGAAATCGAACGGGCTACCGGCGTACGGATTCCGGTGATTTTCGAGATCGAGGGTGAGGCCGAATTCCGCGTGCGCGAGGAAAAAATGATCGCCGAGCTGACCGCGCGGCCTTGCATCGTGCTGGCCACCGGTGGTGGTGCGGTGATTTCGGCGGCAAACCGGGCGCTGCTGAAATCCCGCGGATTCGTGATCTACCTGCGCGCCGCACCCGAGGATCTGTGGAAGCGCACCCGCCGGGACCGGAACCGGCCGCTGCTGCAAACCAGCGATCCGCTCGCACGGCTGCGCGAACTGCATGATCAGCGCGATCAGTTCTACCGCGAAGTCGCCGACCTGATCGTTGACACCGGCGCTCAAAGCGTCTCGGCGCTGACCACGCGCATCCAGCAAATGCTGGATCAGACGGTTACCGGTTCCGCAATGCCTTCCGCATGAGCACACAGCACTGCACGTTGCAGGTCGAGCTTGGCGACCGCAGCTACCCCATCCACATCGGTCCGGGGCTGCTCGCCCGCGGTGACCTGATTGCCAGGCATCTGCCCCAGCCTAAGGCTTTCATCGTCTGCAACGACACCGTAGCGCCGCTGTATATGCAAACCCTGCGAAACGCGCTCGTGCAGGCTGGCGTGCAGTCCGAGCCGGTGATCCTGCCCGACGGCGAGGATCACAAGGACTGGCGCACGCTTGCCGAAATCTACGATGCGCTGCTGTCACGGCATGCCGAGCGAAAGACGGCGCTGATCGCCCTCGGCGGGGGTGTCATCGGAGACATCACCGGCTTTGCCGCCGCAACCTACCAGCGCGGCGCGCCTTTCGTGCAGATCCCGACCACGCTGCTCGCCCAGGTCGATTCATCGGTCGGCGGCAAGACCGCGATCAATCACCCCCTGGGCAAAAACATGATCGGCGCCTTCTACCAGCCCTTGCTGGTGCTGGCCGACACCGATACCCTGAAAACCCTGCCCGCACGCGAACTCTCCGCGGGCATCGCCGAAGTCATCAAGTACGGGCTGATCGGCGATGCGCCCTTCTTTGAATGGCTCGAGCACAACGTCGAGCGCCTGCTCGCCGGGGATGCCGATGCGCTGACTTACGCCATCGAGCAGTCCTGCCGCAACAAGGCCAGGGTGGTGGCTGCCGACGAACGCGAGCAGGGGGTGCGCGCCCACCTCAATTTCGGTCACACCTTCGGCCACGCGATTGAAGCCGGTCTGGGTTTCGGCGTCTGGCTGCACGGTGAAGCGGTTGCCGCCGGGATGGCCATCGCGGTGCGTGTATCGCGGCGCATGGGCCTGGTCGACGATCACTTGGTTGAACGCACGCTGGCGCTGCTTGCCCGCGCACGGCTGCCGGTGCTGGGTCCCGGACTTGGCGCAGGACGCTACCTGCAGCTGATGGGCCATGACAAAAAAGTCGAAGCCGGCAGGACCCGCTATGTGCTGTTGCGCGGATTGGGCGAAGCCTTTGTCACTGCTGACGTGTCCCAGGAGACCCTGCATCTTGTGCTTGAGGGCGAGGGCGTTGATGCGGGCTGAGCTGGCACCGTACGCGGCACGCGCCGAATTCAGCCACGGCCGCCGCCACCCCGAGGCGCCGCCGCGAGGCCGCAGCGAATACCAGCGCGATCGCGACCGCATCATCCATTCCACCGCGTTCCGCCGGCTCGAATACAAGACACAGGTCTTCGTCAATCACGAAGGCGACCTGTTCCGCACACGGCTCACGCACAGCCTCGAAGTTGCCCAGATCGGCCGCTCGGTCGCGCGCCACCTTGCGCTGGACGAAGACCTGACCGAGGCCATTACCCTGGCCCATGATCTCGGCCACACACCCTTCGGCCACACCGGGCAGGATGCGCTCAATGCCTGCATGAAGCCCTACGGCGGCTTCGAGCACAACCTGCAGTCGCTGCGCGTGGTGGACTTGCTGGAGCAGCGTTATGGCGCTTTCGACGGCCTCAACCTGTCCTTCGAAACACGCGAGGGCATCCTCAAGCACTGCTCGCTGAAAAAAGCGCGCCTGCTGGGTGATGTCGGTGAGCGTTTCATCCGCAGGCAACGCCCCGGGCTGGAGGCGCAGATCGCCAACCTTGCCGACGAAATCGCCTACAACAACCATGATGTCGATGACGGCCTGCGTTCCGGGCTTCTGCACATGGACCAGCTGTCCGAGGTTGCCATCTTCCGCCGCCACATGCGCGCCGCGCTGAAGGAGTTTCCCCGCCTTGACGGCCGCCGGCTGGTGCATGAAACAGTGCGCCGCATGATCGACACCCTAGTCACCGACTTGGTGCGCCAGAGCAAGGCCTGCATCCGCGAAGCCGATCCTCGCAGCCCGGAGGATGTGCGCAAGGCCCCGGCCATGATCCGTTTTTCCGAGCGCATCCGGCAGGAGCAGACCGAACTCAAGCAATTCCTGCACGCCAACCTGTACCGCCATTTCCGCGTCTGCCGGATGAGCGCAAAGGCCCGCCGCATAGTGACCGATCTGTTCCAGGCCTTCATCGCCGAACCGCGGCTGCTGCCCCCCGAGTTCCAGGCCCGCGCCCGGGAAGACACCCCGCGCGCGATTGCCGACTACATCGCCGGCATGACCGACCGTTACGCCATCGTCGAGCACCGGCGGCTGTTCGCTATCGAAGTCAGCTGAGTTTTTCTGGTCGCCGCACCGCGGCATATTCTTGAATCCCCCCCCTGTACGCAGTAGACTTATCGGGTTTCACTCCGTTTTTCGCGTTGGCTCAGGCCGTCTCTGACGCGGCGCAACATTGCTTGCGTCAACTGCTTGATTTTAAACGTGTTTTTACGAGGCTCTCGATGTCGCACCCGAATCTGCCCCCCGCCCAAGGTCTTTACGACAGCGCGCACGAGCACGATGCCTGTGGCGTCGGCTTTGTCGCCAACATCAAGGGCAAGAAAAGTCACGACATCGTCGAGCAGGGACTGACCATCCTCTGCAACCTGACGCACCGCGGCGCGGTGGGCGCGGACCCCAAGGCTTCCGACGGCGCGGGCATCCTGATCCAGATTCCCGATGCATTTTTCCGCGAGGAAATGGCCAAGCAGGGCGTGAAGCTCCCGGCGGCAGGCCAGTACGGCATCGGCATGGTGTTCCTGCCGCGCGAGCCGGCCTCACGCCTTGCCTGCGAGCAGGAAATCGAGCGCGCCATCAAGGACGAAGGCCAGACCCTGCTTGGCTGGCG
>JAJTHX010000413.1 GCA_021300125.1 Betaproteobacteria bacterium
CGGGTTATGCGCATTCAGCCGCCGCCGACCGCGCCGACGATTTCGAGGCGGTCGCCGTCGGCCAGCCGGCACTCCGCGAAGCGGCTGCGCGGCACGATTTCGCCGTTGCGCTCGACCGCGATGCGCCTGCCGGCGAGTTCGAGCCGCTCGACCAGTTCTGCACAGGTCAGGGGCTGCTCGAAGCGCTGCAGTCTGCCGTTGATGGTGAGGGCGATCATGCGGAACGCATCAATGAGAAAAGCTATGTTGAGAAAGTAAAGGGCAAAACGTTAACGCAAGCGGGTCTAAAATGCGGATTTTACCGGCCCGCGGCGCGTTTATCGACGCCGACCCGAAGATGTCATTCCGCAAAGATGTCTGCTGAAACCGTATCGCGCCATTATCTGACGCCCCTGTTCGAGCCGTCTGCTGTGGCGATCATCGGCGCCAGCACCCGGCCCGGCGCCATCGGTACCGTGCTCATCGACAACATGCGTGCCGCCCGCTACCGCGGCGAGTTGTTTGCCGTCAACCCGCGCCATCGCCGCATCCGTGGAGTGTCCTGCTTTGCGCGCATCGGGGATCTGCCCCGCCGCGTCGATCTTGCCGTGATCGCGACGCCGCCACAGTCCGTGCCGCAGCTCATCGCCGATTGTGGCGCCGCGGGGATTCCTGCGGCGGTGATCATCACCGCCGGTTTTTCCGAAACAGGCGAGGCGGGCGCGGCATTGGAGCGCGAACTGCTTGAGCACGCGCGGCACCACGGCCTGCGCCTGGTCGGGCCCAACTGCCTCGGGCTGATGCGGCCGGCAATCGGGCTGAACGCGACTTTTGCCCGGGGCGCCGCGCTGCCCGGTTCGCTGGGCCTGATTTCGCAGTCTGGTGCGCTGTGCACGGCGATGCTGGACTGGGCAACGCCACGCGGCATCGGCTTTTCCAGCGTGGTGTCGCTGGGCGGTTCGCGCGACGTCGATTTCGGTGAGGCCATTGACTACCTGGTGAACGACCCCCGCACCGAACATATTCTGCTCTACATCGAGGGGGTACGCGATGCGCGACGTTTCCTGTCGAGCCTGCGTTCGGCAGCGCGTCAGAAGCCGGTGATCCTGATGAAGGTGGGGCGCCATCCTGTGGGTTCGCGCGCAGCGGTGTCGCATACCGGCGCGCTGGTCGGTGCCGACGATGTGTTTGATGCCGCGGTACGCCGCGCCGGCGCGGTGCGGGTAACCACCATCGGCCAGCTGGTGGCGGCAGCGCTGGCGCTGTCGGCGCGGGTACGTCCGCGCGGTGACCGGCTGGCCATCGTCACCAATGGCGGCGGACCCGGCGTGATGGCTGCGGACCGCGCCGCCGACCTCGGCCTGCCGCTGGCGACGCTGTCGGCGCAGACCGTTGCCTCTCTGCAGGATGCCCTGCCGGCGAACTGGTCGCACGGCAACCCGCTTGACCTGATCGGCGATGCCGACGCGGGCCGTTACCGCGCGGCGGTCATGTCCTGCCTGCATGATCCCGGGGTGGATGGCGTGCTGGTGCTGCTCACGCCGCAGGCAATGACGGATGCCGCGGCGGTAGCCACGGCCGTGGCCGCGACAGCCAAGGGGCAGAGCAAGCCGGTGCTCGCCTGCTGGATGGGCGGAGAGTCGGTCAGCGAGGGCCGTCGACGGCTGGCGAAGGCCGGAATCCCGGTGTTCCAGACCCCGGAGCCCGCCGTGGAAATGTTCGCCCATGTCTCTTCGTTCTACCGCAACCAGCGCGCGTTGCTGCAGACGCCCGGACCGCTGGCGCTGCGTACTGCGCCCGACATCGATGCCGCGCGGCGGGTCATCGACGCCGCCCTTGCCGCCGGTCGCACGCTGCTGGGCGAAGCCGAGGCCAAGGCAGTGCTGGAGGCCTTCCGCCTGCCGGTGACGCGGACGCTGCCCGCGCAGGACGCGGAGGCCGCGGTGGTGCAGGCCGCGGCCCTGGGCTATCCGGTCGTACTGAAAATCGACTCGCCCGACATCACGCACAAGACCGATGCCGGTGGCGTCAAGCTCAACCTCGCCGATGCCGCAGCCGTGCGCGCGGCCTTTGCCGAAATCATCGCCAACGCCGCACGCTGCGCCCCGCAGGCGCGCATACACGGCGTCACCGTGCAGCCGATGGTGATGCGCCGTAACGGCCGCGAACTGATGGTTGGCGTGATCCGGGACCCGGTGTTCGGGCCGGCGATCGCCTTTGGCGGGGGCGGCGTGGCCGTGGAAGTTCACCGCGACCGCGCGGTGGCGCTGCCGCCGCTCAACGGTTTCCTGGTGGACGAGCTGATCCGCAGCACGCGGGTGTCGAAGCTGCTCGGCCCTTTTCGCCGCATGCCGGCGATTGACCGCGCGGCGCTGGATGAGGTGCTGCTGCGTGTGTCCGAGCTGGTGTGCGAACTGCCCTGGATCGACGAGATCGACATCAATCCGCTGGTGGTTGACGAGGCGGGTGCGGTGATCGTGGATGCGCGGGTAGTGGTGCGGCAGTACACCCCGGTACGCGGACGTTATGGCCACATGGCAATCCATCCCTATCCGGCACGTCTGGTCAGCCGCTGGCAGACTGCCGATGGCAGCGAAGTCACGCTGCGGCCGATCCGTCCCGAGGATGCCGACATGGAACAGGCGTTCGTCCGTACCCTGTCGCCGGAGAGCCGGCGCTACCGCTTCATGGACACGCTGCGCGAGCTGACCCCTTCGATGCTGGTGCGCTTCACCCAGATCGACTACGACCGCGAGATGGCGTTTGTCGCAACCGTCCAGCGCGACGGTGCGGAGGTCGAGGTCGGTGTCTGCCGCTACATCACCAACCCTGATGCCACCAGTTGCGAGTATGCGATCGTGATTGCCGACGACTGGCAGGGCCGCGGACTCGGGCGGCGCATGATGGGCGAACTGATCGCGGTGGCGCGGCGGCGCGGTCTGCAGTGGATGATCGGCCACGTGTTCAGCGGCAACCGCGCGATGCTCGACCTCTGCCATCGCCTCGGTTTTGCCATCGAGGACAGCGATGACGATCCGCAGGTGAAACGGGTGCGCCTGAACCTGCAGTCCTGACCACGGTGTGGATGGTTGCGACCGTTCCCCGCGGACGCGGTGCTACACTGGGCTCATCCCTGCCAACGAGTGCTTACGTGGTGCGCAAAGATCTGTCTGACCGGCGACTGCTTGCCTGTTGCGCCGCCGGCATTGCCGCGATCGTGTTGTGGTTTTTGCTGCGCGGCGCCCTGCCCGAAGCCTGGCGGGTGCCTGGCAGCCCTGAGCTCTACCTGACCGGTGTTGCCGGCGTGATCTTGCTGCTGGTGCCGGTGGCCTTTGTCGTCGCCAAGCGCGGCGGCGGCGGCGCCAATCCCGTGAACTGGTTCAACGCGCATGTGCTGTGTTCGCTCGCCGGCATGGTGCTGATTGCGATTCATTCCGGCGGCTTCCTGCGCCGGCCGCCGGCGCTGCTGCTGCTCGCCCTGCTTGCACTGGCCGTGCTCGGGGTGTGGGCGCGGGTGCGCGGTTCCAGGCGCATCGCCGCCACCTTTGCCTCCAAGGCGCCGGCCTTTCGCGTACCCGACGCCGCGACGCGCGAGCGGCTGCGCGAGCTGATTGTGCAAAAGCGCGTGCTGCTGGCGCAGCTTGATCCGCGGGCCAGTGAGGGCACATTCTCGGTCAACCTGCCGCATTTCATCCGCAGCCCGCGCATGGCCCTGGCCTATCGCCGCCTCGCGCTGGAGGAGTCAAGGCTGCTCGGCACGCGTGCCGCGGTGTCCGCGCAGCAGGCCTGGTGGCGCCCGCTGCACATGGTCCTGGCCTGGCTGTTCGTGCTGGGTGTGGTCATTCACGTTATCACCGTGACTTTTTTTGCCGGTTATGTGGCCGACGGCGGACCCATCACCTGGTGGCACATCACGGCCTGGGGAGGCTGACATGGACGGCGGCAACAACGCATCGGCTGAACGCCTCGCACTGCTGATTGATCTCGAGCGCTGTACCGGCTGCAAGAGCTGCGAGGCGGCATGCAAGACCGAGCACCGGCTGGGCCCTGGTGAATACCGCAACAAGGTGGTATGGGCGAGCGAACTGGAGCAGGCTGGCCTCGCCTTCCTGACCCTGACCTGCCAGCATTGCGAACGGCCCGCCTGCCTGCGCGCCTGTCCGGTCAATCCCAAAGCGATCGAAAAGGACCCAGTCACCGGCATCGTGCGCGTGGACGAATCGCGCTGTACCGGCTGTGGCGAGTGCGTGATCGCCTGCCCTTACAGCGCGATGGGTTTCGATGCGCAGGGGCATCACGCGGTGAAATGCGATCTTTGCGTGGATCGCCGTGCCGAGGGCGAGAAGACCACCGCCTGTGCCAGCGTCTGCCCGACTCAGGCGATCCAGTTCGGCAAGCGCGAGGATCTGCTGGCCCAGGCGCGGCAGTCCGGGCGTGCGCCGCGCGATACCGACCACTTCCTGCTCGGGCCCGCGACCATCTATCTCGAACGCACGACGCCGCAGAAGGTCGGGGAAATGACCGCGGTGACGCCGGCGCGCGCCCATCCCGACCACGCGCGCCGGCCTTCTTTCATGGACGGGCTGGTGGCACAGACCGCGGTGCAGGCGCAGCAGCCGGCTTTTCCTTATCGCGAAGAACGCGCGGACACCGTCGCGGATCGCGTGGTGCCCGGTGGCTGCAATATCTGCTTCAACTGCTGCACGGTTAAGTTTCACTTTAAAAACAATGAACTGGTAAAAATCACGGGCAACGACGAGGACCCCCTGCTGAAGGGGCGCGTCTGTCCCAAGTCGCAGTTGACGCTGCAGATGTATCACAGTGAACATCGCCTGAAGTTTCCGCAGAAGCGCATCGGCGCGCGCGGCGAAGGCCGCTTCGAACGCATTTCCTGGGACCAGGCGCTGGATGAAATCGCCGACAAGCTGAAAAAGGTGCGCGACGAGTACGGCGCCGAGGCGCTGGCGATGTACATCGGCACCCGCACCGGCATCCTCGACTACCGCGCGACCACCAAGATGTTCGCGCAACTTTTCGGCACCCCGAACAAGGACGGCACCGATCCTTTCTGCGCCAGCGGCAAGAACGTCGCCTTCGAAATCACGCTGGGCAGCATCGGCAGCGGCAACAGCTACACCGAGAACGACCTCGGGTCGGCCGAGATGTATGTCTACATCGGCGACAACCAGGCGGAAACGCGACCGGTGTATTTCGGCATGATCAACGACTGGCGCATCAGGAACGGCGCGAAGATGGTCGCGGTCGATCCGCGGCTGACCGCCACCGCGTCAAAGGCCGACCGCTGGCTGCCGATCCGTCCGGGCACCGACATGGCGCTGGGCCTCGCGCTGTGCCAGCACATCCTTGCCAACAACCTGCACGACGCGAAGTTCTGCGCCGAGTGGATGCTGGGTTTTGCCGAATGGCGCGACTTCATCCTGGACAAAGGCTATACGCCGGAATGGGCGGCGCCGGTCACCGGACTGGCTGCGAACGACATCCGCCAGCTGGCGGAGGAGATTGCCGCGGCCGACGGCTGCGTGATCTTTGCCAGCCGCGGCATCAACCAGCACACCAACAGCACCCAGACCAACCGCGTACTCATGTTCCTGGCCGCGATCACCGGCAACTGGGGCCGGCGCGGCGGCGCGTTTTTCAATATGAGCGCGGGCACGCCGATCGCCGCCAAGGTGCCTGAACACCGTTCGCCGAAGATCAGCAAGCCGCGCGTGCGGCGCAGCCCCGCCGGCTGGACCGAGGCGATGCTGCACGGCAAGCCTTACCCGATCCGGGCGCTGATCACCTGCAACAATCCGCTGGCACAATGGCCAGGGCAGGCGCGGGCGCGCGAGGCCTTCGCTGCCCTCGATCTGATGGTGCACATCGAACTCTTCGCCAACGAAACCTCGGCCTATGCCGACTACCTGCTGCCGGCGGCGAGCGGCATCGAAAAGGGCGAGATCGGCCGTTCCAACGATGACCGGCGCATCGTCTGGATCGACAAGCTGATCGATCCGCCGGGCGAGGCGAAGGCCGACACCTGGATCTGGATCGAGCTCGGCAAGCGCCTGGGCTTTGGCGACGTGCTGAAGGAGGAATACAAGGACCCCGCGGTGTTCTGGGACGAG
>JAJTHX010000217.1 GCA_021300125.1 Betaproteobacteria bacterium
CCTGCAGCAGCTCTTCCAGGATGCGGCTGCGCGCCCAGCAGGCGCCGAGGCTGTCGTTGGCATGGCAGCGCAGCTCGCGTAACTGCGCCGCCGGCACCTGTTGCGGCAGGCAGTCGTCATCCTCGCCGGGCACCACCTGCGAAAACACGCCGATGCGGATGCGCTCAGGATGCGCGGCGTTGGCGAGCAGGCTGCGCAGCGTGTGCGGGGTTTCGCTGTCGCGGTAGTTGGCGACCGAGACGAAGATCGTGCCGGGCTCCAGCGGCCAGTCGCGGCGCGTGGCGGGGAGCGGTGCTGCCGCGGCGGTGACGAGGTCGGGGACGGTGGTCTCGATCGGTTTGGCGGCCAGTTCCAGCGACTGGTATTCCACCCGTTCGACGCGGGCATAGTCTTGCGTGCGGTGGTGGTTCACCGGTGAGGCGAGCAGCACCGCCGCCTTGACGTGGCCCAGGCGCAGCAGCTCGAAGGAGCGCGCGGTCCAGTACTGCTCGAAACAGGGGTCGCGCCGCTCGTCGAAAAACAGCCGGCGCGTGCCGCGGCGGGTCACCACCTGCGGCCAGTTGCTGTAATAGACCTCGCCCAGGGCATAGGGCACGTGGTTGAGGCTGTGCACGGCGTGGAAAACGGTGCGCGGCGGGTCGATCACCCCGGGGAAGTAATGCGCCTTGGCTTCGTCGCTGAGGTTGATCCAGCCCCATTGCGTGTGATGGGCGCCGAAGATTTCGCTGAAGCTGAACTTCACGTAGTCGCAAAACTCCCGCTGCAGCACGGCGAGGCAGCTCGCGCCCACTTCATGCACATGGCGCGACAGGCCGTTGTCGCAGACCGCGGGCTCCTCGTCTGCGCGCACCAGCAGCATGTCGTCCTCAAACCAGTACTGGACATGGCGGCCGCCGCGGTGGAACAGTTCGGCGGCATGGATGCGCGCGCCGTTGATGCCGCGGTTGCCTTCGCGGATCTGCTCGAGGCCGTAGCGCGCACACAGCGCATCGTAGTGCGCAAAGGTGACGGCATCGGTGGAGTTGTTGATGAGCACGCGGCGCCCGGTGCGCAGCAGCCCCGGATCGGCGGCCTCGATGGATTCGAGCAGGCGCTCAAGCTGCAGCGGCGTGTTGTAGGAGATGAACCAGGTTTCGCTGAGCTCGGCCTGCAGTGTGCGCGCGGCGGCGAGATCACCCGGCCACTGCCCGGCGAGCGCGCGGAAGAAGGGCCAGACCAGGCCGTCGCGGTCGATGAACTGCAGGTCGAAGAGCTCGGCCTCGGCATAACTTTGCACGGTGAGGATCGATTCCTCGGTGCCCATCAGGCCCTGGGCCAGGGTCTGCTCAAGGTGATGGCTGTAGCGCGCCACCACGTCGTGGATGTAGGCCGCCGCGCCGCCGAAAAATCCGCCGCGCGCCACCCAGCGGGTGCGCTCCACGCCGGCGCGCTGCGCCAGCGCCGCCGCATCAAAGCCGTGCACTTCGCGCGCCGGATCATGCGGATAACACAGCAGCAGAAAGCGCTGATGCAGCTGCGAGAGGCGGATGAACGAGGAGGCCTGCAGCAGCTCGGCCGGCACGGTGTGGCTGAGGCCGGCGTCGATCCAGTAATAGTGGCTGCTGCCGAAGGGATTGCGTTGCACTTGCTCGTAAAGCCAGATCGGTTTCGACAGCACCACCGGGTT
The DNA here is from genome assembly GCA_021300125.1 of Betaproteobacteria bacterium. Classification (GTDB taxonomy): domain Bacteria; phylum Pseudomonadota; class Gammaproteobacteria; order Burkholderiales; family SG8-41. The sequence continues at coordinate 1,667 of JAJTHX010000217.1, forward strand.
GTAGGCGGGCAGTGCGGCCTGCGGGCTCAGTGGCAGCCAGTCCGCCTGCGCCAGCCATTGCGGGTCGCGGCGGATGCGCTGCACCGGTTCATACAGCGCATGCGCGGCCAGTTGTTCCGGCGCCACGGTGTGGATCACCGTGGGTCGCGCACCACGCAGGCTGCGCACCAGTTCCAGGTGCTGTGCATCGGTGTAGACCACCATCGGCAGGTCGATCGCCATCACCGCCGGCAGATGGCGGCGGTAGTGATCGCGGTCGCGCTGGAAGGGCGGAGACAGGCGGTCGCGGCCGAGGTCGAATACCGCGGTGACCAGGGTCGGCGGGGGTGCTGCGGGAGATGGGGAATTCAAGGCAGTGCTGAAAAACCGTGGCGGAGTGTTCGCAGTATAGCGGCCGGGCAGGGGGCTGAATCTCGCCGCAGCGCTGCGGGATTCGCCGGGCTCAAGCCCGGGCGTTCAGGAGCAGTTCAGCAGAAGGCTAGCGGTTGCGTCCCTGCTGCCAGTGCACGTCGCCGCCGCCGTTGGCGCGGTTGAGCACGCGCGCGAGCACGAACATCAGGTCGGAGAGGCGGTTGAGGTATTGCCGCGGCAGCGGCGGCAGGGTTTCGCTGTGGTCGAGCGCGACCACGCTGCGCTCGGCGCGGCGGCATACGGTGCGTGCAACATGCGCCAGCGACGCGCTGCGGCTGCCGCCGGGGAGTATGAATTCCTTCAGCGGTGGCAGCCCGGCATTGAAGGTTTCGATCAGGCCGTCGAGGCGTGCGAGGTGGGCGTCGCTCATCAGCGTGTGGCCGGGCAGGCTCAGTTCACCGCCGAGATCAAACAGGTCGTGCTGGATCCCTTCGAGTGCATCGCGCACCGGCGGCGGCAGGGTTTCGGTAAGCAGCAGCCCGAGTACGCTGTTGAGTTCATCGACATCGCCCATCGCCGCCACCCGCGGTTCATGCTTGCCGATGCGCGTGCCGGTGGCGAGTCCGGTGCTGCCGTCGTCGCCGGTGCGGGTGACGATCTTGGAGAGGCGATTGGCCATAAAAAATATTCTTTTAAATCAATAACTTATGATTTAGCTGCGGAGGGTGCTTCGGAGCTGGCGGCCGGCTGCGGCAGGAGCAGGGCATCGAACTGCGGGTCCTGCAGGGTGCGACTGATGGATTCGAGTGCCAGTTCCTCGGTGCGGAAAAAATGCTGGGCGCCGATGCGGTCGTAGAGGCCGGTGCTTTCCATCACCGACAGCACTTGGCGCTTCAAGCCGCTGAACACCATGGTCACGCCATTCTCCTGCAGCCGGGTTACCAGGTGACGGATCATTTCCTCGCCCGAGGCATCGAGCTCGTTGATCGCATCGCCCACCACCAGGATGAAACGTGCCTGCGGATGGCGCGCCGCCTGTTCGAGGATGGCGTCCTCGAAGTAGGGCACGTTGGCGAAAAACAGCGAGCCGTCAAAGCGGACGATGATGACCTTGTCGCTGGTGGGCAGCCGGAACATGCGCGCGTCGCGCAGCGTGCCGTCGGGATGGCGGCCGAGCACGGCCACCCGCGGCCGCATCGTGCGGTAGAGGTAGAGCACCACCGCGAGCAGCGCGCCGACGAGGATGCCGTTGTCGAGGTGCGGCGCGAAGGCGAGTGTCGCCACGAAGGTGATCACCGCGGCGATGCCGTCGTGGCGCTGCGCCTGCCAGGCGTGGCGGATGGCCTTGAAGTTCACCAGGTTCGCCACCGCGAGCATGATGATCGCGGCGAGCGCCGACTGCGGCAGGTGGTAGAGCAGCGGGGTGAACAGCAGCAGCGTCACCAGCACGATGGAGCCGGCGATCACCGACGAGAGGCCGGTCACCGCGCCCGCAGATAAGTTGACTGCCGAGCGTGAAAACGAGCCGCTGACCGGAAAGGACTGGAACAGGCTGCCGACCACATTGGCGAGGCCCTGGCCGACCAGCTCCTGGTTGGGGTCGATGCGCTGCTTGGTGCGCGTGGCCATCGACTTGGCGATGGAGATCGCCTCCATGAAGCCGACCAGCGCGATCACCAGCGCGGTGGGCAGCAGCTTGAGCAGGGTGTCCCATTTGAACTCGGGCAGGTCGGGCGCGGGGATGCCGGCGGGAATCGCGCCCACCACCTCGCCGCCGCCGGAGAGCAGGACCCGGCCGTTGTCGATTTTCGAGATGATCCAGCGTCGGCCGTCGGAGGCGGTGTCCGGCTGCAGCGTGCCGAGCAGGCGGAAGGCGGGCTGCCCGGCCTCGTCGCTGGTGCCGGTGAAGCGCAGCCGCCGTGCCTCGGAAAAACGCACGCGGCGCTCGGCCTCCACGGCACGCAGTTCCAGGCGCAGGAATTCGAGGTCGGCCTTGAGGATGATCAGGCGCGGGTGCGCGGCGCCGTCGCTTTTGGTGACGCGGTCGATCTCTTCGGTTTTTTCCGCGGCCTCGCGCCGCAGTTCGCCGGCGCGCGCGTTGAGCGCGGTCAGCGATTCGATGACGTTGCGCACCTGCGAGTCGCTGAACTGGGTGGCCTCGGCATGGGTGTTGCGTTCGTAGTCCGTGGCCCAGCTGAGCAGCGTGGTCAGCGCCACCGCGGCCAGCACCCCGGGCCAGGCCGGCCGGTAGCGCTTGAGCAGCACGATCACCGCCATCGCCAGCAGCCCCATGCCCAGTGTCGGCCAGTGGGTGTCGCCCAGGCGCAGCACCACGTCCCAGATGTCGGCAAGGAAGCGCTCGCTGCGCGCGCTGTGCACGCCGAAGAGCTTGTTGAACTGCGACAGCGCGATGATGATCGCGGCGGCGTTGGTGAAGCCGACGATCACCGGATGCGACAGGAAGCTGACGATGGCGCCGAGGCGGAACACGCCCATCGCCAGCTCGATCACGCCGACCATCAATGCGAGGAGGATGGCGAGCGCGATGAACTGCTCGGTGCCGGGTGCCGCGAACTGCGACAGCGCCGAGCCGGTCAGCAGCGACACCATCGCCACCGGGCCCGAGGCGAGCTGGTTGGAGGAGCCCCACATCGCCGCGATCAGCACCGGCAGGAAGGCGGCGTAGAGGCCGTAGTAGGCGGGCAGTCCGGCGAGCTGGGCATAGGCCATGGACTGCGGGATCAGCACCATCGCCACCGTCGCGCCGGCGACGAAATCGGCGCGCAGCGTGCGTTTGTCGGTCGGGAACCAGCGCAGGAAGGGGAGCAGGCGTTGTTTCATCAGGCAGTGTGCCGGGGGCTGCCGTCGGGCAGGCGGTCCCGGCATTCGCGGAAGATGCGCAGTGTACAGTCACGGCACTGCGCGTTGTCGAGTTTCGGATAGATCGCGGCAATCGGGCCGGAGCGCACCGCGAACAGGTGGTCGCGGCCGATGCGTTCGAGGTGGCCGCCGCGCTCAAGCAGTGCCATCACCTCGTCCTTGAGGCGGTAGAAGTAGAGGCCGCCGCCAAGGCGGGCGCGGCGCCGTGCCTCCTGTGCCAGCAGTTCGGCGCCCGCGACATCGACGAAATTGATGCCGCCGGCCACCAGCAGCACGTGTTTCTGCGGCGTGCGTTCACCGATTTCGAGCAGCGCCTGCTGCACGTGGTCCACCGCGCCAAAAAACAGCGAGCCGTTCACGCGCAGGCATTTGAGCTGCGGGCAGTCGGGCAGGCCGGTGTCGGCCGAGAAGTGGTAACTGCCCTCCGCCGGATCGGGCTTGACGTCGCGGATCACCGGGTGCGAGGTACGGTTCAAGTACAGCATCAGTGAGAGCAGGATGCCGGCGTAGATCGCGAATTCGAGTTCGACGAACAGCGTGGCAAGCAGGGTGGCGAGGAGCACGCCCGCCTCGGCGCGGCTCACGCGCAGGATCGCGCGCATCTGCGGAATGTCGATCAGGCCCCAGGCCACCATGAACAGCAGACCGGCCATCGCCGGCACCGGCAGGAACTGCAGCACCGGCGCCACCAGCAGCACGATCAGCAGCAGGAAGGTGGCCGACAGCACCGCGGCCAGCGGCGTGCGTGCGCCGGCGTCGTAGTTGACGCCGCTGCGGTTGAAGGAGCCGCTTGAGGCATAGGCGGAGAAAAAGCTGCCGGCGATGTTGGACAGCCCCTGGCCGATGAATTCCTGGCTGCCGTCGATGCGCTGCTCGGAGCGGGCGGCGATGGCGCGCGCAATGGATACCGCCTCGGTCAGCCCCAGCATCGCCACCGCCAGCGCGATGGGCAGGGTCTTGCGCAGGGTTTCCAGTGTCAGTTCCGGCGGGGCGAAGGCCGGCAGGATGCCGGAGAGGGGCTGCACCATGCGGATGTGGCTGGCGGCGTCGATGCCGGGGATCAGCTTCAGGGCCGCGGCAACCAGGCTGCCGGCGAGCAGTGCGATGATCATGTAGGGCAGTTTCGGCCAGCGCCGCTTGACCAGAAGGCCGCTGAGCAGTGTCACCGCGCCGATCGCAGTAGCGATCCAGTCGATATCGTCAATGCCGGCGACGGTGTGCTGCAGGGTTTCGGCGAAGGAGATGCCGCCCGGCATGTCGATGCCGAAAAAGTGGCGGATCTGGGTGCTGATGATGAGCAGTCCGGCGCCCGCGGTGAAGCCGACCACCACCGTGTGCGAGATGAAATTGACCAGGGCGCCGAGACGGGCCAGTCCCATCGCCAGCTGGAACACCCCGACCAGCAGCGTCATCGCCAGCACCAGGCGGATGTATTCGGGGGTGCCCGGCACGGCGAGGCCGCTGACGGTGGAATAGACCACGATCGAGATCGCGGTGGTCGGTCCCGAGACCAGGTGCCAGCTCGATCCCCACAGCGCGGCGATCACGGCGGGGATCATCGCGGCAAACAGGCCGTACTCCGGGGGCAGGCCGGCGATTGCGGCGAAAGCCACGCCTTGGGGCAGCACTACCACCGCGCCGGTCAGGCCGGCCATGGCGTCGGCGCGCAGGGTGTCGCGGTTGACCCGCGGCCACCAGGACAGGAAGGGCAGCAACCGGATCGCCCGGGCGCGGTGAGGTTCGGCGGTAGGCGGTGACGGGGTCAAGGCATGTCCTGAGCGGCTACGGTGATTATCGGGGAACGGGGCCGCCGCATACAATCAAGCCTTTTTGGACGTCAATCAGCGCGC
>JAJTHX010000335.1 GCA_021300125.1 Betaproteobacteria bacterium
GGCGTGTCGGGCAGGTTCAGGGTTTTTTTGTAATCAGCCATGGGGATTCATGTGGTGCTGCGGATTCAGGCGGCGCGGCGCGCGAAGTAGGCCCGGGTATCGGCCACGTCGCGCGCGATCTGCTGCTTCAGCGTTTCCAGATCGACATACTTGGCCTCGTCGCGGAACTTGTGCAGAAACTCGACCCGCACCCGCTCGCCGTAGATGTCCTCGTTGAAATCAAAAATGAAAACTTCGAGCACGGGGGCGGCACCCTGTGCCTTCACCGTCGGGCGCACGCCGAGGCTGGCCACACCCTGCAGCCGCGCGCCCGAGGCACGCAGCAGTTCCACCGCAAAAATGCCGGTGAATGGCGGCCGCGGCTGGGTGATGCGCACGTTGGCAGTGGGAAAACCGAGCTGGCGACCCAGGCGGTCGCCGGCAACCACGCGGCCGCTGATGCTGAAAGAACGCCCCAGCAGCTGCGCGGCCTGTTCCAGCGCGCCGGCAGCCAGCACCTCGCGTACCGCGGTGCTCGACACCCGTTGGCCGCCGGACTCGACCGTGGCCATGCCCTCCACCTCGTAACCGAAGGCCTCGGACTGCGCGCGCAGCATCGCAAGGTCGCCAGCGCGGCGCGCGCCGAAACGGAAGTCATCGCCGACCTGGAGCCAGCGCACGCCGAGGCCGCGGGCGAGTATGCGCGCGATGAACTCCTGCGCGGTGACCTGGGCCAGCGCGAAATTGAAACGCAGCACATACGCGCGGTCGACCCCTTCGGCCGCCAGCAGCTCGAGCTTGTCGCGCATCGAGGTCAGGCGCACCGGCGCCTGGTCTGGCGCGAAAAACTCGCGTGGATGCGGTTCGAAGGTCATCACGCAGGCCGGCAGGCCGCGCGCATGCGCGGCCGCACGCAGCTTGGCCAGCATGGCCTGGTGGCCGCGATGTACGCCGTCGAAATTGCCGATGGTCAGCGCGACGGGGCTGGAGGCAGCGTCTGGCACGCTGCGCAGGATCTGCATGGCAAGGCCTGGAGCCCGGAAGGCACGCTAAAAGTCTGAATTTTAGCGTGTTTTCGCAGGCCGTCAGGCCACGTGCATGCGCTCCAGCGTCTGTGCAGGAACCTGCACCCGCGCAAACACCTGTCCGAGCAGGATCAGCGCGGGGCCGCCGCTGTGGGCGGCAGCGGTGGCGGCCAGGTCGGCCAGCCGCGTCGGCAGCACGCGCTCGCCCGGCAGGCTGGCGTTCTCGACGATCAGGGCAGGCAGGTCAGGGCTGGCGCCGCGGCCCATCAGCGTTCGCGCAATCATTTCAGCCTCGCCGACGCCCATGTACAGCACACAGGTGTCCGCAGCCAGCGCGCTGCGCGCCCAGTCATGGGCATCCTCGCCGCTTCCGGCACGGGGCGTGACGAAGGTGATGCTGCGGGACAGGCCGCGCCGGGTCAGCGAAGTGCGGACCAGTGCCGCCGCGCCGAGGGCCGCGGTGACGCCAGGGACCACCTCGCAGGACACGCCCGCGGCTTCCAGCGTATCAATTTCCTCCTGCGCACGGCCGAACAGCATCGGGTCGCCGCCCTTGAGCCGCACCACCACGCGATGGATGCGCGCGGCATCGACCAGCCGCTTGTTGATGAAACGCTGGGCGGTCGAATGCCAGCCGCAGCGCTTGCCGACCGCAATCTTCTCCGCCCCGGCCGCCAGGGCCAGGGTCTCGGGGTGCACCAGCGCGTCATGGAACACGATATCCGCGCGCTTGAGCAGTTCTGCCGCGCGCAGCGTCAGCAGGTCCGGCGCACCCGGGCCCGCGCCCACCAGATACACCGTGCCCCTGACGTTGGTCCCGCCAGCGCGCATCAGGCGGCCTCCAGGTTGCGGCGACGATACAGCGGCAGCGGCTGGTCTGCCGCGGCCTGATAGCTGTCGCTGAAATCGCGGAAAGCGGACAGCGCCGCTTCGGCTTCAATGCCGTCGTTGAGCTCAAACGCGTCAAAGCCGCAGCGCGCGAGGTAGTGCAGCTGGTCACGCTGCACGTCGCCGAAGGCACGCAGCTCGCCCTGCCAGCCGTGGCGCTCGCGCAGCAGGCGCGCGATCGAATAGCCGCGGCCGTCGGTGAACTGCGGAAAGCGCACTGCGATCAGTGCGATGCGCCCCAAGCTGTCCGCAAGCGCGGCCGGGTCCTCGTGACTGTCGAGCCAGACGCCGATGCGGCCGGTGCTTCGGTCCAGCAATTCGTCGGCGAGCCCGCGCCACAAGCCCAGCGGGATCAGCACGTCACCGGTCGCGGGAACAGTGGGCAGCCCACCGTCCGCGGTCCAGTCAAGCCGCAGCCAGCCGTCGGTCGCGATGTTCGCGTTTTTGATGAGCGTTGCCATACACGGACTCCTTGAACGGTTCGATGCCGATACGCCGCACCACGTCGATGAAGCGTTCTTCCTCGCTGTCGCGTTGCGCGAGGTAGGTCTGGATCAGTTTTTCGATCACGTCCGGCACCTCGTCCTGCGCGAACGAAGGGCCGATCACCTTGCCCAGCGAGGCGGCATTCCCCTGCGCGCCACCGATCGACACCTGGTAGAACTCGGCACCCTGCTTGTCGACGCCGAGGATGCCGATGTGGCCGACATGGTGGTGGCCGCAGGAATTCATGCAGCCCGAGATGTTGAGGTCGAGCTCGCCGATGTCATGCTGGTAGTCGAGATCATCGAAGCGGCGCTGGATCGCCTCGGCCACCGGAATCGACTTGGCATTGGCCAGCGAGCAGAAATCGCCCCCGGGGCAGGCAATGATGTTGCTGATCAGGCCGATGTTCGGCGTGGCGAGACCCAGGGCCTTCGCCTCCTGCCAAAGCGCGTAAAGATCACTCTGGCGCACATCCGACAGGATCAGGTTCTGTTCATGCGACACCCGCAGTTCGCCAAAGCTGTAGCGGCCGGCGAGGTCGGCCACCGCATCCATCTGCTCGGCAGTGGCGTCCCCCGGCGGCACGCCGGTCTTTTTCAGCGACAGCGTGACCGCGGCATAACCCGGCTGTTTGTGCGCATGCACGTTGCGGCCGGCCCAGCGTGCAAAACCCGGCTCGCGTGCCAGCGCCTGCGTGTACTGCACCGACAATGCATCGAGCTTCTGGTACTGCGGACGGGTGAAGCGGCGCTCGATGCGCGCGATTTCCGCAGCGGTCAGCGTGATCGGGCCGTCCTTGAGCTGCGCCCACTCGGCCTCGACCTGCTCGCGGAACACGGCCGGCGTGGTCTCCTTGACCAGGATCTTGATGCGCGCCTTGTATTTGTTATCGCGGCGGCCGTGGCGGTTGTACACGCGCAGGATCGCCTCAAGGTAGGACAGCAGGTGCTGCCAGGGCAGGAATTCGCGGATCACCGTGCCGATGATCGGCGTGCGTCCGAGACCGCCGCCAACGAGCACGCGGAAACCGGTTTCGCCATCGGCACCGCGCACCGCCTGCAGACCGATGTCATGGACCTGGATCGCCGCGCGGTCGTGTTCGGCACCGGACACCGCAATCTTGAACTTGCGCGGCAGGTAGGCAAATTCCGGATGGAACGTCGACCACTGGCGGATCAGCTCGCACCACACCAGCGGATCAACGATCTCGTCCGGCGCGACACCGGCGAGGTGGTCGGTGGTGGTGTTGCGGATGCAGTTGCCGCTGGTCTGGATGGCATGCATCTGCACCGTGGCGAGGTGCGCCAGGATGTCCGGCACATCCTCCAGCTTCGGCCAATTGAACTGGATGTTCTGGCGGGTGCTGAAATGGCCGGAGCCGCGATCCCATTTGCGGGCGATGTAAGCAAGCGCTCGCAGCTGCTTGGAGGACAGCAGGCCATACGGGATGGCCACCCGAAGCATCGGTGCAAATCGTTGAATGTAAAGACCGTTTTGCAGCCGGAGTGGGCGGAAATTGTCTTCGGACAAGGCCCCGGCAAGAAAACGCCGGGTCTGGTCGCGGAACTGCGCCACCCGTTCATCCACCAGTTGCTGATCGATTGCGTCGTATTGATACATGCGCGGCACCCGTGATCTGACACCGCCGATGCTAGAAACTCCCCTTATATATCGTCCAAGAATATGTTATTACTTGTTAATATCCTTAGATTATATAAAGCCTTAGACTTGGATTAAGTCATTGAATTTACAGCAATTAAAATATCTGCGCGAAATCGCCCGCAACGGCCTCAAAGTGTCCGACGCGGCGGAAGCCCTGTTCACCTCCCAGCCCGGTATCAGCAAGCAGATCAAACTGCTGGAGGAAGAACTCGGGGTGACCATTCTGGTGCGCAACGGCAAGCGCATCACCGCCCTCACGGAGCCGGGCCGGATCGTGCTCGACATTGCCGAGCGCATCCTGCGCGACACCGAAAACCTGCGCTCGGTGGGCGAAGAATTCCGTGCCGGCGGCCGCGGCACGCTGGTCATCGCCACCACCCATACCCAGGCGCGTTACGCGTTGCCGCCGGTGGTGTCGCGCTTCACCCAGCGCTATCCGCAGGTGCGGCTGACGCTGCGCGAGGGCAGCCCGGCGCAGATCGCGGACATGTTGCGCGAAGGCAAGGCGGAAGTCGGCATCGCCACCGAATCCGACGAAAGCTTCGCCGACCTGGTGATGCTGCCCTGCGCACAATGGAAGCGCAGCGTGATCACGCCGCTGCGCCATCCGCTGCTCAGCGCAGGTCCGCTGACACTGCAGAAGATCGCGCAATACCCGCTGATCACCTACGACTTCGCTTTCACCCCCAACTCGCCGATCCAGCGCGCTTTCGATGCCGCGGGCATCCGGCCCAACA
>JAJTHX010000099.1 GCA_021300125.1 Betaproteobacteria bacterium
CAGGTCGCCGCCCCGCCTGCAGCCAAGGCGGAGAGCAAAACGGCCAAGCCCGAAGCCGCCAAGCCCGACCCTGCCAAGAGCAAGGACGCCGACAAGGCTAAACCGGCCGGCAGCTATGTGATCCAGGTTGCCGCGCTGGCCGATGCCGCCAAGGCCAAGGAGTTACAGGCGAAGCTCGCCGGCGCGGGGCTGAAGGCCTACACCGAGCAGGTGCAAACGGCCAAGGGGCCGGTGACCCGCGTCAGGGTGGGGCCCTACGCCAGCCGCGAGGCGGCAGAGAAAGTGCGGCCGCAACTGCAGAAACTGCAGCTTGACGGCAAGGTCGTGCCGCGCTGAGCATGACCCTGATCGATCATGCGGTTCTCGTCATCGTCGGTTTTTCCGTGCTGCTAAGCGTACTCCGCGGCCTGGTGCGCGAAATCCTCGCACTTGCAGCCTGGGTCATTGCGGCGGTGACCGCATGGCTGTTCGGCGGCAAGGCTGCAGCCCTGATGCCGGAGGAAATACCGGGCGATGAATTGCGCGCGTTGACGGCCGCGGTGGTGGTGTTCGTGGCAGTGCTGCTCGCCATGAGCCTGGTTGCGGTTGCGGTGTCGCAACTGGTGAAAAGTTCGGGTCTGGGCACTGAAGACCGTGTGCTGGGTGCGCTGTTCGGTCTGGTGCGCGGCATGGCGGTGGTGGCCCTGCTGGCGGTCGGCGCCGGCGCAACCACGCTGCCGTCGCAACCAGTATGGCGTGAAGCCGCGCTGCGGCCGCTGCTAGAACTGATGGGATCGAGCGCCAGGAACTGGCTGCCGCCCGGCATCGCTCAACATATCCAGTACGGCTGAGGACAGCAACATGTGTGGAATCGTCGGCGTTGTCGCACGCAGTCCAGTCAACCAGCTGCTCTATGACGGCCTGCTGGTGCTGCAGCACCGGGGTCAGGACGCCGCGGGCATTGTCACCGCTGATGGCGCGAGTTTCCACATGCACAAGGGCGGCGGCATGGTGCGCGACGTCTTCCGCACCCGCAACATGCGCAGCCTTGCCGGCCACGCCGGCATCGCCCATACCCGCTATCCCACCGCCGGCTCGGCGTGGTCGGCGGCCGAGTCGCAGCCGTTCTATGTCAACTCGCCCTTCGGTATCGTGCTCGGCCACAACGGCAATCTCACCAATTCCGAACAGCTGAAGCAGGACCTGTTCCGGCTCGACCTGCGCCACGTCAACACCGAGTCCGATTCCGAGGTGTTGCTCAATGTGCTGGCGCACGAACTGGCCGCCAACGCCACCAACTACAAGCTCGACCCGGCGACCATTTTCGCCGCAGTTTCGGGGGTGCATCGGCGCTGCCGCGGCGCCTATGCCGTGGTGGCCATGATCGCCGGCTACGGCCTGCTTGCGTTCCGCGATCCCTACGGCATCAGACCGCTGGTGTTCGGCAAGTCGGAAACGCCGAACGGCCGCGAATATCTCGTTTCCTCTGAGAGCGTCGCGCTCGACGGCATGGGCTTCAAGCTGGTGCGTGACGTGGCCCCGGGCGAGGCGATCTTCATCGACCTCGACGGTAATTTCTACAGTCAGCAGTGCGCCGTGAATCCCACGCTCAATCCCTGTATTTTCGAGTTTGTCTACCTCGCGCGCCCCGACTCGGTGATCGACGGCATCTCGGTTTACGAAACCCGGCTGCGCATGGGCGAAAGCCTCGCGCGCAAGATGCAGCGGGATTTTGCCCATCTCGATATCGACGTGGTGATCCCGATTCCGGATTCGAGCAGGCCCGCAGCGATGCAGCTCGCCAACCGTCTCAACGTGGATTACCGCGAAGGTTTCATCAAGAACCGCTATATCGGACGCACCTTCATCATGCCCGGTCAGGCGATCCGCAGAAAATCGGTAAGGCAGAAACTCAACGCGATCGGGATGGAGTTCCGCGGCAAGAACGTGCTGCTGGTGGACGATTCGATTGTCCGCGGCACCACCAGCCGCGAGATCGTGCAGATGGCGCGCGAATCCGGCGCGCGCAAGGTCTATTTCGCTTCGGCCGCGCCGCCGGTGCGTTATCCCAACGTCTACGGCATTGACATGCCCACGCGCGAGGAACTCATCGCCAGCGGCCGCAGTGACGACGAGATCGCCCGCGAAATCGGCTGCGACGCGCTGATCTACCAGGATCTCGATGACCTGATCGAGGATGTGCGCAGCGTCAATCCGGCGGTGAGCCATTTCGAGACCTCCTGTTTCAGCGGTCTCTACATCACCGGCGATGTGACCCAGGATTACCTCGATGGCGTCGAGGCGCAACGTCGTGACGGTGCCAAGCCGCGTGAGGCCTCCACCGCACAGCTCGACCTCGGGCTCGAGATGGCTGACTAACGTCGCCATGTACCGGGTCGCCGCGTTTCGAGAAGACCGTATCGAGGTGATGCGGCAGCTGATGCGAAGCCACCCGCTGGCAACGCTGGTGACCGCGATTGACGGACAACCCGAGGCCAACCACCTGCCGCTGCTGTTCGATGACGATCCGGCCCCGCAAGGGCGCCTGATCGGCCACGTAGCCCGTGCCAACCCGCTGTGGCGCAATGCAGGCGAGGGTATTGACGCGCTGGCGATATTCCAAGGCCCTCAGGCCTACATCACGCCGTCCTGGTATGCGACCAAGCGTGAAACCGGAGCCGTGGTGCCGACCTGGAATTATGCGGTGGTACATGTGCGCGGCCGGCTGGTCGTCCATGATGACCGCGGCTGGGTGCATCAACTGGTGACCAGGCTCACTGACACGCAGGAAGCGCCTCGCCCTGCGCCCTGGGCGGTCGGCGATGCACCGCCTGACTATCTGGAGCGGATGCTGCAGGCCATCGTCGGCATTGAACTCCGGGTGGAGTCGATGGAGGGTAAATGGAAGGTGAGCCAGAACCGGCCGCAGGCCGATCGCGCCGGCGTGGCCGCGGGCCTCTCTGCTGCGGGCGACGATGCCTCGCGCGCCATGGCGGCGCTGGTTGCGGCTGTGAAGCTGCCGGTTTGACGTCACGGCAGGGCCTGCGGTAGTCTTTCAGATCGCGCCGATTTGAAAATCAGCTTGCGGGCGCGGCCGGATCCACGCAGTACGTGGAGATCTGGCGAAAAATGCGGCTAAAGCGAGGGCGACCCGGTTTGGCTGCAGGCTGAATCGGGTTTTTTTGCGCCTATTGACCGGGCAGAGGGTGTGACATGACGGACAGGACGGATTTGCAGGGGCTCAGCCTCGACACGCTGGCTGTGCGTGCCGGCATCGAGCGCAGCCAGTTTGGTGAACATGCCGAGGCGCTCTATCTGACCTCGAGTTTCGTGTTCAAGTCGGCGGCCGAAGCCGCGGCGCGTTTCAGCAACCAGCAGCCGGGCAACATCTATTCGCGCTTCACCAATCCGACGGTGACGGTGTTCGAGCAGCGCCTTGCAGCGCTGGAGGGGGCGGAGTGCTGCATCGCGACTTCTTCGGGCATGGCGGCGATCCTGTCGATGGCGATGGGCCTGCTCAAGGCCGGCGACCACGTGGTCTGTTCGGCCGGCGTGTTCGGCGCCACCGTACAGCTGTTCGGCGGCATCCTCAAGCGTTTCGGCATCGACACGACCTTCGTGTCGGGCACCGATCCTTCGGGCTGGCAGGCCGCGATGCGGCCGCAGACCCGGCTGCTCTATGTCGAAACGCCGTCCAATCCGCTGACCGAGGTCTATGACATCGCGGCTCTTGCTGAGATTGCCCGCCGCGGCGGTGCACTGCTTGCGGTGGACAACTGTTTCTGCTCGCCAGCGCTGCAGCGGCCGCTCGACTTCGGCGCCGATGTGGTGATCCACTCCGCGACCAAGTACCTCGACGGCCAGGGCCGCGTACTCGGCGGTGCGGTGCTGGGCAAAAAAGAGGTGATCTACGAAGGCGTGCTCGGCTTCCTGCGCACCGCCGGGCCGACGCTCAGTGCCTTCAATGCCTGGGTAATCCTGAAGGGCATGGAAACGCTGAATATCCGCTTGCAGGCGCAGTGTGCGAGTGCGTTGCGGCTGGCGCAGTGGCTGGAACAGCAGCCGCAGGTGGCACGGGTGTATTACCCGGGCCTGCCCTCGCATCCCCAGCACGCGCTGGCGATGAAGCAGCAGAAATCCGGCGGCGGGATCGTGTCCTTCGACTTGAAGGGCGGTAAGGAGGCCGCGTGGCGGGTCATCGACGGCACGCGGCTGCTGTCGATCACGGCCAATCTGGGGGACACCAAGACCACCATCACCCATCCCGCCACCACCACCCACGGCCGCATTTCGCCCGAGGCGCGCGCCGCGGCCGGCATCGGCGACGGGCTGGTGCGCATCGCGGTGGGGCTGGAAGGGATCGAGGACATCCAGGCCGACCTGCTGCGCGGCCTTTGAGTCGGCAGCGCGGCTACAGCGTCACCGGGGCGCAGCCCGCGGCATCGCAGCGCAGGTAACTGCCGCGGTCATACCAGTCGCCCAATACCCATCGTTCGCAGGCATGGCCGTCGATATGGTGCACGTGCCGCGCCGGACGGTGGGTGTGGCCGTGAATCAGCCGCGGATAGCCGTGGCTGCGCAGCAGCGCCTCCACCGCGTCCACTGCCACGTCCATGATGGCTTCGGCCTTCTGCTGTTTTGCCGCCTCGCTCTGCGCGCGCATGCCGCGCATCTGCTCGCGCCGCCCCGCCAGCGGCCGTGAGAGGAATTTCGACTGGTTGCCTGGATCCCGGGCATAGATGCGGAAGCGCTGGTAATCGGCGTCGCCGGTGCACAGCGCATCGCCATGGCTGAGCAGGGTCGGTGTGCCGTGCAGGTTGACGGGCAGGGGGTCGCCCACGAGTTCCGCGCCGCAACGTGCCGCAAGCGCCTGGCCCATCAGCACATCGCGGTTGCCGTGCATCAGATAAACGCGGGTGCCGACCGCAGCCAGGGCCGACAGCTGCCTGGCCACTTCGATGCCCAGTGCATCGTCGTCATCATCGCCTGCCCAGTACTCGAACAGGTCGCCGAGGATGTAGAGCGCGGCGGCGGCAGGTGCGGTGTCGAGGAGGAAGGCGCTGAATTGGGCGCTGATCTGCGGCCGCTCCGGGGCGAGATGCAGATCGGAGATGAGCAGGCTGTGCGGCATGGTCAGCGCGCGGCCGCTGCGGCGCGGCGCCCGGTTCAGGCGACCTCGGCTTTTTCGATGACAACGTCTTCCAGCGGCACATCCTGGTGCATGCCGCGGCTGCCGGTTTTCACCTTGCGGATGCGGTCGACCACATCGGTGCCGCCAGTGACCCTGCCGAACACGCAATAACCCCAGCCTTGGGGCGTCGGCGAGGTGTGGTTTAGAAAGTCATTGTCGGCCACATTGATGAAAAACTGCGCACTCGCCGAGTGCGGCGCCGAGGTGCGCGCCATCGCAATGGTGTAGAAGTCGTTGCGAAGGCCGTTGTTGGCCTCGTTTTGCACTGGAGGCCGGGTCGGCTTCTGCTTCATGCCGGGCTCGAAGCCGCCGCCCTGGATCATGAACCCGTCGATGATGCGGTGGAACACCGTGTTGTCATAGTGGCCGTCCTGGACATACTGGGTGAAGTTGGCGGCGGTCTCCGGCGCCTTCTCGGCGTCGAGTTCGATTTCGATAAGTCCGAAGTTGGTGTGCAGTCTGATCATGTTTGGAGTTCCAGTTTACTTGGCGGCAGGTTTGGCCGCGGGTTTGGCTTCAGCTTCCATAACGCGCGCGCGCTCGATCACCACCGGCTGCCGCGGCACGTTCTGGTGCGGCCCGACAGTAGCGGTGGGCACCTGTACGATCTTCATGACCACGTCCATGCCGCTGGTGACGCGGCCGAACACGGCATAACCGAAGCCGTTTTCGTCGGGCGACTTGAAGTCGAGGAAGTCGTTTTCGGCAACGTTGATGAAAAACTGTGCGGTGGCTGAATGCGGATCCTTGGTGCGTGCCATGGCCACGGTGCCCACCGCGTTGCGCAGGCCGTTGCCGGCCTCGTTGCGGATCGCCGGCCGCGTCTGTTTTTCCTGCATCTTCACATTGAAGCCGCCGCCCTGGATCATGAAGCCGGGCATCACGCGATGGAAGATGGTGCCGTTGTAGAAGCCGTCGTTCACGTACTGCAGGAAATTTTCCACGGTCTTGGGCGCGTTTTCGGGATAGAGCACGATCACGAAACTGCCCATCGTGGTGCGGAATTCCACCCGCGGATTGGCGGCATGGACGGGTGCGGCAAGAAGGGCACTGATCAGGAGCAGGAGTTTGATAAATTTATTCATATCAATCAATATGTTAAGTTAAATCAGGAGGCCCCTTCGTGGATGATGCGCCAGTTGCCGCCCTCGCGCTGCCAATACTGGCGTTTGCGCATCTGGTTGCTGAGGTTGTTGCTGCTGTACTGCTGCTCGAAGGAGACCACGACCAAATCGTTGTTGCCGGGGTAGAGAAACATGCTGACCCGATCGACCTTGACCTTGATCCAGGTCTTGTTGGCGTTGACGCTGCGTTTCTGCTGTGACCATGCTGCAAGGTTCTGACGTCCTGCTGAGAACTGGCCCGAGTAGTGGCGGAGATAGCGGTCAGTGTCCAGGCTTTCCCAGTCGGACCGCCACTGCTCGAGTACCCGGCGCAGGTCGTCACGCGTGGACTGCGGCGCCTTCGCATCCACCCACTCCACCTTGGGCGAGATGATCACCGGCGTCAGCCCGACCTGGACATGCTTGCTCACCGCGACCAGGTCCTCGTTGGTGAGTGCCACGCAGCCGTCGCTCGCCCGCGGCGGGCGGCTGTAAGTGTCGAAGGGCACGCCGTGCAGCCAGATACCGTGTCCGCTACGGCCGAGGCGGCGGTCCCAGTCGTTGGGATAGTTCAGCGGGAAGGCGCCGTCGCCGTAGAGCGCGCTCTGGTTGCCGTAGGTCCTGACCAGATAGTCGCGCTGCAGGTTGCCGGTGACATGGTAGATGCCGAGCGGCGTTTTCTTGTCGCCCTCACGCAGCTTCTCGATGCCGTTGCGGCCGATGGTGGTGTAGTAGTCGGCGACATACCGTGGCCGGCCATTGTCGTTCGCGAACACGTAAAGCGTGTACTTCGAAGTGTCGACCACCAGCGCATATTTCTGCTCCGGCGCCATTTCCAGCAGGTAGCGCGGGACCTTCTGCAGCGGACGCTCATGCTGGTGGCGGATCAGCCGCGCGCGGGCTTCATCCTGGAGTTCGGCGATGCGCTCCGCCGGCGCCGCGGAGGCCTCGCCGATGCTCGATATCGGCCGTGCGCGCGCCATCAGCAGGTCGCCCTTGATGAGGTGGGCGAGGCGGAAATTCGGATATTGCTCGATCACGCGCTCGATCTCGGTCAATGCAATGTCGAACTGGGAGCCGGCGATCGCGAGCAGCGTCTGCGCGAGCATGGCTTCCGGAGCCACCGCGCCGCGCTTGCCGGGGGCGGGCGTGCCGTAGCCCCCGGTGAGTGAGGACAGCGGTCGGTTGCCCAGCGCGAGCGGGGTCGAGGAGGGCGTCAGCGCGGTGGCCAGCAGCGCCGTGACGACAGCGCAGCCGAGCAGCGGTTTTCTCATCCGCCGACGAGTTCCTGCTGGATCAGCCATCGGTCACCGACTTGATCAGGACCAGGGTTTTGCCCGCGGAAGCCTTGAAGGTGTTGGAACGGTAATGCTGGCGGAAGGTGACCGTCGCGGTATTCGCGTCCTTGAAGGTCACCTTCGGCGATTCGACATTAACCTCGATCTTGCGCGGCTTGGCGATGCGCTCGCGGCGCTCGGCTTCCCAGGACTTGCGCGATTCGCCGTCGGCCGGTTTGAAGGTCGGTGCGTACCGCGCAAGGTAACCTTCGACGTCGTTGCTGGACCATGCGCTGGCCCAGCGTTCGATTGCGCGCAGCACTGCAGCAGTTTCGTCCCCTGCGGCCGGTTTCGCCGGCCCCTTCGGAGTTTCCTTGGCCACCTCCTTGGGTGCTTCCTTGGACGCCGGCTTGGTGGTGTCCTTGGGCGGCGTGACCGCGGCCGCGGGTGCGGCGGGAGGGGCGGCAGGTGCCGGTTTCGCCGCGGGGGCTGCAGGTGCCGCGGGGGTTGCGACCGGTGCAGCGGGGGCGCTGGCGACTGCCGCTGGTGCCGGTTTAGGCGAGGTCGCCGCCGCGACACGGCCCGGCCGCTGCTGGTTCGAGAACAGGTCCTTGATCAGGTTGAGCTTGGTCTGCGCGCCCTGGTTGCCTTTGTCGAGCTGCAGCGCGCGATCATAGGCTTGGCTTGCCATCTTGGCGTAGATATCGCCAAGGTTCTCGTGCGCGGTGG
>JAJTHX010000066.1 GCA_021300125.1 Betaproteobacteria bacterium
ATGCCGAGCCGGGTAGCCTGCCGTGATGGAGGCGCAGGCGGGGCAGGATTTCCCGGATGCGGTGTCGGTGGTGAATGCCGCCAGCAGCGCCAGCGTCGTGCTGGTGTGCGAGCACGCCAGCTGCCGCGTGCCGCCGCGTTACGCCAAACTCGGCCTCGCCGAGGCCGATCTGCAGCGCCACATCGGCTGGGATATCGGCGCGCTTGATCTGGCGCTGGAGTGCTCACGCTCCCTTGATGCGCCGCTGGTGCACGCGGGTTATTCGCGCCTGCTCCTCGATGTAAACCGCTCGCCGGATGCGCCGGATTCGATCGTTGAGCATAGCGAGGACACCGTGATCCCCGGCAACCTGCAACTGTCCCAGCCGGAGCGGCTGGCGCGCGAGCAAGGGCTGTATGCGCCATTCCACGCGGCGCTGGCAGGAGTGATCGAGGCGCGCAGGGCCGCTGACCCCGGTCTTGCGGTGGTCAATATTCACTCGTTCACACCGGTCTATCGCGGTGTCACGCGGCCCTGGCTGGTCGGCATCCTCTCGGACCGTGACCGTCGCCTTGCCGACGGGATGCTGCAGTCGCTGCGGCGGGAGGTGGGGCTATGCTGCGGTGACAACGAGCCGTATTCCCCGCGCGACCGGGTGTACCACACCCTTGACCGCCACGCCCAGTCCCAGGGTCTGCCCTCGGTGATGATTGAAGTCCGAAACGACCAGTTGCTGACCGCGGAAGGACGGGCGGCTTGGGCGGTGCGCCTGTGTTCGGCCCTGGGCGATGCGCTCGGGTCGCTGCCAACCGGATTGAAGAAAAGGACCTGAACCATGGCCGCTCCCCTGAGCCTTGAAGCACTGCGCGAGCTGGTTGCCGCCGGCCGCATCGACACGGTGATCGCCTGCATGGTCGACATGCAGGGGCGCCTGATCGGCAAGCGTTTCCAGGCCGAGTTTTTCATCGACGGTGGTCACCAGGAAACCCATTGCTGCAATTACCTGATGGCCAACGACATCGGCCTGGGGCCGGTGCCGGGCTACGCCGCGGCGAGCTGGAGCCAGGGTTACGGCGATTTCGTGCTCAAGCCTGATCTGGCGACGCTGCGCAGGATCCCGTGGCTGGAAGGCACCGCGCTGGTGCTCTGCGACGTGCTTGACCACCACCATCAGGAACTGCCGCACAGCCCGCGCGCGATACTGAAACGGCAACTGGCGCGGCTGGAGTCGCGCGGGTATTGCGCGATGTTCGCTTCCGAGCTCGAGTTTTACCTGTTCGATGAAAGCTATGAGGCGATCCATGCGCGCAATTACCAGTCGCCGCGCACCGCCAGCTTGTATCCGGAGGATTATCACATCCTGCAGACCACGCGCGAGGAGCCGGTGATGCGCTCGATCCGCCGCAACCTGCAGGCCGCGGGCATCGCGGTGGAGAATTCCAAGGGGGAGTGGGGGCCCGGCCAGGAGGAGATCAACGTGCGTTATGCCGACGCGCTGACCATGGCCGACAACCACAGCATCATCAAGAATGCCTGCAAGGAAATCGCACTGCTGCAGGGCAAGTCGGTCACCTTCATGGCCAAGTGGCGCTACGACTATGCCGGTTCGAGCAGCCATATCCACAATTCGCTGTGGAGCGCAGACCGCGGCACCCCGCTGTTTCTCGATTCCGCCGCCGAATGCGGCATGTCGCCACTGATGCGCTCGTGGGTCGCCGGACAGGTGAAGTACGCGGCCGAAATCACCTATTTCCTGGCGCCGTATATCAACTCGTACAAACGCTTCCAGAGCGGCACCTTCGCGCCGACGCGGGCCATCTGGAGCCGCGACAATCGCACCGCCGGTTTCCGCCTGTGCGCCGAGGGCACGCGCGGCATCCGCATCGAATGCCGCATCGGCGGCGCCGACCTCAATCCCTATCTCGCGTTCGCCGCATTGATCGCGGCGGGGCTGGCCGGCATTGACGATGGCCTCGAGCTGCCGCCGCCGTACTCGGGTGATGCCTACCAAGGCGCGGATCTGCCGGAGATTCCGAAGACCCTGCGTGCGGCGACCGCCGCACTGCAGGCTTCGAGCATGCTGCGCGATGCGCTGGGGGCCGATGTGGTCGCTCATTACGCCCACACGGCGGACTGGGAGCAGCAGGAATACGACCGCCGCGTCACTGACTGGGAGCTGCGTCGCGGTTTCGAGCGCTACTAGGGGCGCATGAATAGAAAGTTAATAAAGTTTTGAATTTAAAGGTAAACAATGTCATCCCTGGTGCAACTGATTTCACCCGTTGATGGTCGTGTCTTTGCCGAGCGGCCACTGGCCAGCGCTGCAGGGATCGCCGCTGCGCTGGAATCGGCGCAGCAGGCCCAGGCCGCGTGGCGCAAGGTGCCGCTGGCGGCACGCGCCTCGCTGTGCAGTGCCGCAGTCGATGCAATGCTGACGATGCGCGAGGAGATCGTGCCCGAGCTGGCCTGGCAGATGGGACGGCCAGTGCGTTACGGCGCGGGTGAATTGCGCGGTTTCGAGGAACGCGCCCGCCACATGATCGCCATCGCGCCGGAGGCGCTGGCCGGGATCGAAGTCGGGCCCAAGCAGGGGTTCCGGCGCTACATCCGCCGTGAACCCCTCGGTACGGTGCTGGTGATCGCGCCATGGAACTATCCCTATCTCACCGCGGTGAATTCCATCGTGCCGGCACTGATGGCCGGCAACAGCGTGATCCTGAAGCATGCAACGCAGACGCTGCTGGTGGGCGAGCGATTGGCCGAAGCCTTCCGCAAGGCGGGATTGCCCGCCGGCCTGTTCCAGAACCTGGTGCTTGACCATCGGCAGACCGCGGACATCATCGGCTCCGGGCGCGTGCAGCAGGTCAATTTCACCGGCTCGGTCGCCGGCGGCCGTTCGATGGAAGCGGCGGCGGCAGGGCATTTTCTCGGTGTCGGGCTCGAGCTCGGCGGCAAGGATCCAGCCTATGTGCGGCCGGATGCGGAGCTGGCTTATGCCGTCGAGAATCTGGTTGACGGCAGTTTTTTCAATTCCGGGCAGAGCTGCTGCGGCATCGAGCGCATCTATGTGCATCGCGACATCCACAGTGAATTTGTCGAACGTTTTGCAGAGCTGACCCGAAGCTATGTGCTGGGCAATCCGCTCGACACCGCGACCACGCTGGGTCCGATGATCAAGCCTGCAGCTGCCCAATTCGTGCGAGGGCAGATTGCGGAGGCGGTGGCGATGGGCGCGAGGTCCCTGGTCGACCCGAAACATTTTCCCGCCGACGCCGAGGGCACGGCGTACATGGCACCGCAG
>JAJTHX010000105.1 GCA_021300125.1 Betaproteobacteria bacterium
CCAGGTTCGCCCATTTTTCGGTTTCGCTGCGGATGAAGGCGGTGAATTCCTCCGGCGAGCTGGCCACCGGCTCGGCGCCCTGTCCGGCCAGTTTGTCGGCCACATCCGGCGCGCGCAGCGCCTTTACAGCCTCGGCGTGCAGTCGGGTGATGATCGGCCGCGGCGTACCCGCGGGCGCGAGCAGGCCGTACCAGCCGTTGGCGCTGTAGCCGGTCAGGGTTTCGCCGATGGTCGGCAGTTCCGGCAGCAGCGGCGACCGTTTCGCACCGGTGACGGCAATGGCCTTGACCTTGCCCGACTTGATGTGTGGCGTGATGATCAGGCTGTTCTCGTAGCTCAGGTCGACTTCCCCCGAAATCAGCGCGACCATCGCCGGTGCGCCTCCCTTGTAGGCGACGTGGGTGATGTCCACCTTGCCCATGAGCTTGAACAGTTCGCCGGCGAGGTGGGTGATGGTGCCGTTGCCGGAGGAGGCGTAATTGAGCTTGTGCTTGCGGTTCTTCGCCAGCGCGAGCAGGTCTTTGACGGTTTTTGCCGGCACTGAGGGGTGGGTGACCAGAACGCTGGTCACGGTCACGCTCTGGCTGATGGGGGAGAGGTCGCGCAGGGTGTCATAGCCGATTTTGGGGTTGAGGCTTTTCGCCACGGCAAGGCCGCCGATGGTGCCCATCACCAGTGTGTAGCCGTCGGGCGCGGAACGGGCGACCTGCTCGGTACCGATGGCGCCGCCGGCGCCGCCGCGGTTGTCCACGATCACCTGCTGGCCCATCGCTTCGGCCATTTTCGGCGCCATCAGCCGGGTCACGATGTCGGTCGGACCGCCGGGCGGGAAGGGTACCACGATGCGAACCGGTTTGACGGGATAGGCCTGGGCCCAGGCGGTCACGGCAGGCGCGGCGAGCAGCAGGGGCAGCAGCGGAAGCAGGATTCTGCAATGCAAGGCGTTCTCCTCAGTCTCAGTACTGCTTGTTTTGGTTAATTCTGTATTGCTGACCGGTTTATTGATCGACAAAAGCGGTTTCGCGCATGGCCGGCCGTTGCGAGTATTCCGCATACCAGTTTGCGAGCTGGTCATGGCCTTCGCGCCAGCCGAGCGCGGCAAAACGGAAATCGATATAACTCAGCGCCACCGCAATGGCGATAGGGCCAATCGTCAACTGGGTACGTGCGTCCCGTGCCAGCGCCCCGGCTTCCGATTCGAGCACGTCGAGGGCATTGCGCACTTTCAGCTCGAAGGCGGCGAGTATTTGCGGCGACTGCTGCGCGGCAGGGCGCAACAGTTCATTGCGCCACAGCATCAGGTTGTCGGTGAGGTTGTTGCCCAGGGCATGGCGGCGCAGCGCAGTCCAGCGCGCCTGGCCCGCGGCCGGAAACAGCCGCGGCCCCTGCTGAACGCTGTCGAGGTATTCGCAGATCACCGTCGAGTCGTACAACACGCTGCCATCATCAAGCTCCAGCGTCGGGATCTTGCCAGTGGGATTGGTTTTGAGCAGTCCGCGGTTGGGATTGTTCATCGCCACCGGGGTGCGCTCGAGCTTCAGCTGCGATGCGAGGCCGCATTCATGGGCGAACACCATCACCTTGCGCACGAAGGGCGATCGCGACGACCAGTAGAGCTTCACGGCAGGGTTTTCACGTAGTCGATGATGGCCCGCGCCACGGCCGCCGGCTGCTCGGGCAGCAGCGCGTGAGCGGCGTTGTCGATGCGCGCGATGGTCACGCGGTCGGCGCCCCACTGGTCGCGGTAGGTGTAAATGCTGTCCGGCGGCGACAGCGGATCCTTCAGCGACAGCACATCGAGCACCGGCGCCGTGCCCGCGGTCCACCATTCCGGCTTCGGCGTGGCCTCGGTGGCGTCGCGCTCGGCGTGCATGACCTCTTCGTCCCAGCCGTCGAGCCAGACGCGGGCATCGTTGCCCGGCGCGAAAAACACATGCTGCAGGTGCTTCAGGCGGACCGCCTCGGGCAGAACCATCTGGTGACATTTGTTGATCGAGTCGCGCAGTTCCGGTGCCAGCGGCCAGGTGTGGGTGGCGGCGAGCAGTACCACGGCGCGGGTCAGCTGCGGATGGTCGGCGCCCATGGTGCGCGCGACGAAGTTGCCGAAGGCGTGGCCCGCCACCACTGTCGGCTCGCCGCCGTCGTGGCGGATCACTGCCGCGATATCGTCGGCGAAATCATGCAGCGTGATGCCGGTGAGCGGGCCCGAGCTGCCGCCGAGGCCGCGCGGCTCAGGGCATACGGCGCGCAGGCCGGCGGCGGCAAGGCGTTTGGCGATATCGAAAAAATCGGCGGCGCCACGGCCGAGCGAGGGCATCATCACCACGCGCGGGCCGCGGCCCTCGGCATGCACTGCAATGCGGACTTCGCCGCGGATCACGATGAAGTGTTCGGACAGGGCCATGTTCGGCAATCGGGGCGTTTTTGGAGGGGAAATGATTGTAACCCGCACGCTGCAAGCACTATGGTTCGCTTCCATTTTGTGGAGAGCGGTGCTGTCCGCAGTGCGAACAGCAGTTGTGGCAGGAAATACCCGTGCACCCCCGCAGGCTGAGGCAGGCTAGAGAATCTTTTCGCCGAACTTTCTCAGTGCGGCAGCCGACAGCGTCAGCCCCAGCCCCGGCTGCTCTTTCAGATGGAGCATGCCGTTGTCGATCTTCGGCGGGTCCTCGAACAGTTCGGCCTGCAGCGGGTCGCGTTCGGGATCGGTGAAGGATTCGACGATGCAGCCCGCAGGGCTGCCGGCGACGATATGGGCGTGGATGA
>JAJTHX010000049.1 GCA_021300125.1 Betaproteobacteria bacterium
AGGCGACCCAGGCGCGCATCTCGCGCCGCCAGGACAATGCCGCGGCCGAGGCCAACCTGCGCTGGCTGCGCGAAGCGTCGCCGGCGCTGATCCACGCCGACCTGATCGCCGGCCTGCCGGGCGAGGACCTCGCCAGCTTCGGCCGCGGCTTTGACCGCCTGCACGCGCTGGGCCCGCACGAAATCCAGGTCGGCATCCTGAAACGCCTGCGCGGCGCGCCGATTGCCCGCCACAGCGCAGCCCACCGCATGCGCTACAGCCCGGATGCGCCCTATGCGGTGCTCGCCACCGACGCGATGGATTTCGGCGAGGTGCAGCGCATCGTGCGCTTTGCCCGCTACTGGGACCTCATCGGCAATTCCGGGCGTTTCCCGCGCGCGCTGCCGCTGCTGCTGGGCGAGGCGCCCTTTGCGCGCTTCATGGCCTTTGCCGACTGGCTCTACGCCAACACCGCCAAGACCCACGAGTTCTCGCTGGAGAAACTCTGCGGCTACCTGCACGATTTCCTGGTCGCCGGCGGTGCCGATGCCGCGGCGGTGGCCGCCGCGGTGGCGGCGGATTTCGAGGCCAGCGGCGCCCGCGGCAAGCTGCCGTTCATGGCCCGCGGCACGCGCCCGACCCCGGCTGCGGCGATACGCGGGCGGCTGCGCCAGTCGCGCCATGTACACTGAGGCCGGGACGACAACCGATTTTTCGAGGACCAAACAATGCGCCGATTCGATCCCCGCGAACATGCCCGCAACGTGCTGGGCGAACCGCTGCAGGCCTGCAGCGAACGGCCGCTGACCGGATTTTTCCGTGACGGCTGCTGCAACACCAGTCCCGAGGACATGGGCGTGCACACCGTGTGCGCGGTGATGACCGCCGAATTCCTCGAATTCAGCAAGGCCCGCGGCAACGACCTCTCGACGCCGGTGCCGCAATTCCAGTTTCCCGGCCTGAAGCCCGGCGACCGCTGGTGCCTGTGCGCGCCGCGCTGGCGCGAGGCGCTTGACGCCGGCAAGGCGCCGCGGGTGGTGCTGGCGGCAACGCACGAGGCCTCGCTGGAATTTGCCTCGCTCGACGATTTCAAGAAGCACGCGGTGGATCTGTCCTAGGCTCCAGCCGCGGCAACCGCCCGACCCACAACCGAGGATCCGCCATGACCGATATTGACGTCAGCACACAGAAACCCCTGCCGTCGCAGGACCTGATCACGCTGACGCACATCGTGTATGCGCTGCACGCCTTCAGCGCCATCAGCGGGCTTACCAGCGCCGCCTTCATCGTCACCGCCTTCCTCACCGGCTGGCCGTCGATCATCGCGGTGATCATCAACTACGTGAAGCGCGACAGCGTGCGCGGCACCTTCCTTGACACGCATTTCTCCTGGCAGATCCGCACCTTCTGGTGGTCGCTGCTGTGGCTGGTGATTGCCGGGCTGATGATCGCCACCTTCATCGGCATGGTGATCGGCATCCCGATCCTGCTCGCCGCCGGCATCTGGATTCTTTACCGCATCATCCGCGGCTGGCTGAACCTGCTCAGCCGCAAGGCGATGCCGATGCCCGACTGACCGGACCGCATGGCACGGCTCGACAAATGGCTGTGGGCGGCGCGGTTTTTCAAGACCCGCTCCGCCGCGCAGCAGGCGGTGGCCGGCGGCAAGGTCAAGGTCAACGGCGAGCGTGCCAAGCCGGCAAAGGACCTGCGCGTCGGCGACGAACTCAGCGTGCAGATCGGCGAAACCGCCTGGTCCCTGCGCGTCGAGCAGCTCTCCGAGCAGCGCGGTCCGGCGACCGTGGCCCGCACCCTTTACCGTGAAGATGAAGCCAGCCGTGCGCGGCGGGAAGAGACTGCGGCGCTGCGCCGGCTCACGCGCGAACCCGCGCGCGAGCGTGCCGGCCGGCCGACCAAGCGCGAGCGCCGCGAGCTGGACCGCTGGCGCGAACATTAAACGCAAGGCCACAGGAGCACCGACATGGGCAAGCCGGACCAGCCGCAAACGATTGACCTTGAACGCGCCGCCGAACTGGTGCGCGCACTGGAACGCGATCTCGAGAAGGTGAGCGGGAATCAGCAGGACGTTCAGCGCCTGCGCGATGAAGTAGCCACGCTGCGCAACGTCCTCGATTCACCGGTGCAGCGCCACCACTGGGTCAAAGACAGCCTGCACGATATCCGCAGTCTGCTGGAAGAATCGCTGGATGAGGCGGTGCACGAGGGCATCACCCTCGGCCGCTATGCGGCAGAGATCGGGCGCATCCTCGGCCTATAAATCATTAAATAAAATCAAATACTTATAGATCATCACCGGGGAATCACGCCTTGACCACCCCGGGCCGGCCATCCTCGACGATGTATTGCCCGAGGGTGTAGACCTTCGACTGCACGTCGGTCGGGTCCTGCACGCCGCGGAACGTGGCCTCCCAGCGCTGGGGGCCGATGTCGTGACGGGTATAGCCGCGGCGCATGCTGTTGGCGAAACGGATATGCGGGTTTTTCGCGAGCAGGGCCTCGTTGCGCGCGCGGCTCGGTCCGAACGAGCTGATCGAAGTGGAGACGAACTCGCTCGCCACCACCGGCGATTTGTCGTCATCGAAATTCACACGCAGGTCGCAGGCCGCGGCGAAATGCACGTCACCGCCGAGCACCACCGGATTCGCGGTCTTGCGCGCGGCGATCGAGCGCAGCAGCCGCTCGCGCGCCGCCGGGTAACCGTCCCAGCCGTCGGTGAACACCACTCGGCTGTCGGCGCCGCCACGGTCGGACTGCGCCATCAGCGTGGTCTGAACGATCACGTTCCAGCGCGCGCTCGAGGCGGCGAGGGCACCGTCGAGCCACTGCTCCTGCGCCGCCCCCAGCAGCGAGCGCTGCGGCAGTGTGCGTTCCGGACATTCCAGCACATTGACCTGGTTGCCGCCGGCGCCGCGCGAGGGACGCGGGCAGACGTGGTAATCGCGGTACTGGCGCATGTCGAGCAGCTGCAGCCGCGCCAGCGCGCCATGTGCATGCGTGCCGTAAATACGCATCGCATTGCCGCCGGCCCAGGTCTGCGGCGGCAGCGGCATGTGCTCGAAATAGGCCTGGTAGGCTGCGGCGCGGCGGGCGAGAAAGGCCTCGACCGGGTCAAAGTCCTGCGAGCGGTCGCGCGCGTAGTCGTTGTCAACCTCGTGGTCGTCCCAGATCACCAGCCAGGGACAGGCGGCGTGGGCGGCCTGCAGCTGCGGGTCGCTGCGGTACTGCGCGTAGCGGTTGCGGTATTCGGCGAGCGTGTACGGCTCGCCGCCGCTGTGCTCGCGCACCTTGCCCTTGCCCCAGGAGCTTTCGTAGATGTAGTCGCCGACATGCAGCGCGAGGTCGAGGTCCTGCTCGGCCATGTCGCGGTAGGCGGCGTAAAAGCCGTGCTCGTAATGTTGGCAGGAGGCCACCGCCAGCCGCAGCCGTGCCTGTGCGTCATCGGCCGCGGGTGCGGTGCGCGTACGCCCGACCGGGCTCAGTGCATCACCGGCGCGGAAGCGGTACCAGTAGGGCCGACCCGGCGCGAGCCCGCGCGCCTGAACATGTACCGCATGCGCAAGCTGCGGCCCGGCAATGAATTCGCCGCTGCTGGCGAGCTTGCGGAAACCCTCGTCCGCGGCGATCTCCCAGCGCACCGGCACCGCGGCCTCCGGCATGCCGCCGCCGTTGAGCGGGTCCGGTGCGAGCCGCGTCCAGAGCACCACACTGTCCGGCTGCGGATAGCCCGAGGCCACGCCCAGCGAGAAGGGGTTCTGCGTGAAGCGCGGCTGCGCGATGACGCGGGTGGCGGGCAGCAGCAGCGCGGCGGACAGCGCGGTGCTGTGGAGCAGGAATTTGCGGCGGGTGGTGTTCATCATGATGACTATAACCCAGGAGGGTGACCGCACGATGACATCTGAGGGCAGTAGTGTCGACTCCGCGTGCCGGGCATGGGAGACCGCAGTTGTCGGATTTCAGGATGTTTTCCTTGCAGATTCGTGCCGCCCAACCCGCTGACATCCCCGCCCTCAGCGCACTACTGTCGCTGCTGTTCGCGCAGGAGGCCGAGCTCACGCCCGATCCGGCTGCCCAGGCCGAGGGCCTGCGCCGCATCATCGACGATCCGCAGCTGGGCCTGATCATCACCGGCCGCGTCGGCAACGAGGTGGTGGCGATGGTGAACCTGCTGTTCACGGCGTCCACCGCGCTGGGCGGGCGTGTAGCACTGCTCGAGGATCTGGTGGTGGCGCCGGCGCACCGCGGCGCGGGGCTGGGTAGCCGGCTGCTCGAGCATGCACTGGCCGAAGCGCGTGCCGCGGGCTGCAAACGGGTGACGCGGCTCACCGACCGCGACAACGCCGGGGCGCAGCGCTTTTATGCGCGGCACGGATTCCGGGAATCCTCGATGCTGACGCTGCGGAGGCTATGTTGAGGAGTGGTTGTCGTTTGTGGTGGTCACTGGTGCTGCTGCCCCTCACCGTCGCCGGCTGTGCGGCGATGGATTCCGCTGTGCCCGGTTCATCAGCGCCCAGTGCCGCGGTGTCCGGCAGCGTGAGCTACCGCGAGCGCATCGCACTGCCGCCGGATGCGCGGGTGATCGTGTGGCTGGTGGATGTGTCGAAGGCCGACGCACCGGCGACGGTGCTGGGCGAGCAGGTGATCATCACCCGGGGCCGGCAAGTGCCGTTTGCCTATGCCATCGCCTATGCGCCGCAGCGTATCGATCCGCGCTTGAGCTATGCCGTGCAGGCCCGGATCGAGTCGGGGGACGGCCGCCTGCTGTTCACCAGCGATACCCGCCAACCGGTGCTGACCCGCGGCGCGGGTTCCAGCGCGGGCCTGGTGCTGGCAGCCGCGGGCGGCGCGGCGCGCTGAATGGCCCTGTTCGAGACGCTGCGCAGTCGTTGCCGGTGGCAGCCGGCGTTCGTGCTGGCCCTGGTGCTGGTCGGGCTGCCGTACCGGTGGATATCTTACCGTCAGCTCGATCTGCCCGATGCCCTGCGCGGACAGGGGCTGGTGCTGCTGGCGCTGGCAGTGCGGGTATGGTCCGGCGGTGGCCGGTTACGCTGCGCCTGGGAGCCGTGGTGCCGGCGGTGGTGATGCTGGGCGTGCTTGTGGATGTGGTGCGCGTGCCGTCCTCGCTCAACCTGTGGCCTTTCGAGCTGGCCATGGCCCTGCTGCCCGGCAGCGGGGTGGCGGCGGGCGTTACGCTGCCGGGCAGTCTGCTGGCGCACGTGATGTTTACATGGGACCGCGGGATGACCGCTGATCCGAGCCCTGCCGGCAAGCCCCGCCTCCACGGTGACGGCCTTTACGCCGCGTGAGAAACTGATGACCCGCCAACCCCACGATGGAGTCGATGTCGTGCATTCAGTTCATGTCCTGACGGTGATCATGATCGGTTGTTGGGCGACCCCGGTCTTCGCCCAGATTACCAAGAATGTCGATGAAAAGGGCCGCGTCACTTACAGCGACAAGTCCGCTGCCAGTAGTGCCGCCAAGAGCGGTCAGGCGGTGAATGCCGAGCCGGCTTCGGCCAAGGCGCCACCGCAGCAGACAAGGAGCGTGCCGCTCGCGGTGCAGCCCAAAAACCATGTGCCCGGCGATCCGCTGGTTGCGAAAATGCATGAGAACGAGGAGCGGCGCATGCGCGAGCGGGTCACCACCGAGTGCTGGCGCCAGAAAAGCGCCGATTGCAGCGACGATTGGGCGATCCAGGAGAGGGTGGCGGCCGAGCGCAAGGCTCAGGCATCCAGGCAGCCCAAGCCCGTTCCCGTTGTGCGGGAGCCGTTACCGGCGGATTTCTGCCAACGCAATCCCCGGGTGGAATCCTGTCAGCCGCCCAAGCCTGACCCCGAGGCAATGACGCCCGCGGACAAGTCCGCAACGAGGAAGTAGCGCTCTCGGCGCTCACGCTGCATGCCGCAAACACCGACCTTGAATCTCCTCGGCGCCGGTCGTCTCGGCCGCAGCGTGGGGCGTCTCATCGCCACTGATCGCGAAGCAGTCCTGCAGGATGTTCTGACCACGCGCGCAGACAGCGCGGTGTCCGCGGTGGCGTTCATCGGTGCCGGCCGTGCAGTGCATGATCTTGCCGCACTGCGTCCGGCAGACCTGTGGCTGCTGACGCCGCCCGATGCCGTCATTGCGCCGCTTGCCATGGCCCTGGCTGGCACCGGCCTGCTGCGCGCCGGCGACGTGGTCTGCCATTGCAGCGGCGCCCTGCCTTCATCGCTGCTCGCGCCGCTGCGGGCTGCGGGTGCATCGGTCGCGAGTATGCATCCGCTGAAGTCCTTTGCCGATCCGGCCGCGTCAGCGGCTTCGTTTGCCGGCACCTGGTGCACCGCCGAAGGCGATGCCGCTGCGCTGCAGTGCCTGCAGCCGCTGTTCGAGCGCCTCGGTGCACGCGTTGCGCGCATGGATGCCGCAGGCAAGACGCTCTATCACGCTGCCGCGGTGCTGATGTGCAACGACCTGGTGGCGCTGCTGGAGGCGGGGCTGCGCAGTGCCGAGGCTGCGGGTCTGGCGCGCGGCGCCGCGCTGGAGATGTTCGCGCCGCTGGTGCGCGAGACCCTGGATAACGTGTTTCGCCTCGGCCCGGCGCGCGCGCTGACCGGGCCGGTGCTGCGTGGCGATGCCGCGGTGGTGCAGGCCCAGCATGGGGCGCTGGAGGCCCTTGATCCGCGCCTCGCCGGGGTATACCGCGCGCTGGCCGTGGTGGCGCTGGAACTGGCGCGGGCGCAGGGCGCAAACCCCGCTGCGCTGGCTGCGGTGGATGCCGTGCTTAAAAAATAAACAAATAAAAACAATAACTTACAATTTTTCGGGGTCTGGCTCCGGCTGGGGTGGCGGGGCCTGCTTGTTACAATCGGATCATGAATTCCCACGCCTGGCCCGCGTCAGCCGTTGACGCCACCCTGGAATCGATCCGCCGCCAGGTGCTGCGCGGCATCGCGCTTAACCGCGAACCCGGCTATCACTTCGCCGGCAATTTTCTCGACCTTTCATATGACCATGTCGGCACCGACCACACCGCGCTGTCGGTGGATGTGGCGCCGCATTGCAGCGCCGATGACGGCCAGCTGAGCCTGTCGGGCTTTGCCATCCTTGCCGACCTCGCGATGGCGGGCGCGGTGCGCGCCGGCCTTGATCCGAAAACGCGGCTGGCCACGGTCACCATGAACCTGCAGTTCAGCGGCCAGCCCGGCACCGGCCGCCTGTATGCACGCGGCGCAATGCACGGTTTCATCGAGGGTGCGGCCGGAAAACAGGGCACGAGCACGGTGGCGATCCGCAACGATGCAGGGCTGGTTTGCAATGGTGCTGCGACCTTCATGGTGCTCAAGCCACCCAAGGGCGTGGAGCTGCATCCGGTGCCGCATCGTCGCCGCGGCGAAAATCCGACGCCGGAAATCCCCGGTGGCCAGCTGCGTCCCGACGAGAAAAAGGTGCTCGCCGCGGCCGATGTGTCGCTGCAGCATGTGCGCCAGCAGGGCGGTGCTTTCATCCAGCATTTCTGGGGTGTGCAGGCAAAGCATGTCCCCGGCGGCGGCGCCCAGGCCACCGTTAAAAACGGCCCGCACATCGGCAACCGTGTCGGCCATGTGCAGGGCGGCATCCTGCTCGGCCTCGCCGCGGAAAACGCGGTCGCTGCGTTGAACGAGTACTGGCAGCTCACCGCGCTGTCCTCCTGGTATATCAGTCCCGGCGAAGGCCGCGCGCTGAAAATCCGCTCGAAAGTGGTGCACCACGGCCGGCTGGTTGCGGTGGTGCATACCGAGGTCACCGGCAAAGGCGCGGACGGCAAGCGGCGCAAGGTGTTCGAGCTGATGACCACCCACGCTTACCGGTCTGAGTAAGCATGGCCTTGCGCACGCTGTCGGGCAAACATGCCGATGCGCGCAAGGGCCGTGGCGCGGGCGTCAACCCCGAGGGGCGTTTCGAGCAGGTGGAGCGCGTGGCCTTTGACGACGGCTGGGAGTCCGCCGCCCATGAGGAAGAGCGTGCGCTGAAAACCGTCATCACCGACGAACGCGCCAAATCCATACTCAGCCGCAATGACTCACCCGACATTCCATTCACCCAGTCGATCAATCCCTACCAGGGCTGCGAGCACGGCTGCATTTACTGCTATGCAAGGCCGAGCCACGCCTACCGCAACCTGTCACCGGGCGTGGATTTCGAGACGCGGATTTTTGCCAAGGTCAACGCGGCCGAACTGCTGCGCGCAGAATTATCAAAGCCGGGCTACCGCTGCGAGCGGATTGCGCTGGGTGCCAATACCGATCCCTACCAGCCGGCCGAGCGGGCGCGGCGCATCACCCGCGGCATCCTCGAGGTCTGCGCCGAATTCAACCAGCCGGTGGGTATCGTCACCAAGAACGCGCTGGTCGAGCGCGACATCGACCTGCTCGCGCCGATGGCGGCCCGGGGGCTCGCCGAAGTGTTTGTGTCAGTGACCACGCAGGACCCGGAGCTTGCACGGCGCATGGAGCCGCGCTGCAGTGCGCCGGCCCGGCGCCTGCAGGCGGTGCGCGCGCTGTCACAGGCGGGGATTCCGACCGGGGTGATGGTGGCGCCGGTGGTGCCTTTCCTGAACGACCACGAGATCGAGGCGCTGGTGGCGGCCGCGGCCGAGCACGGCGCGCAGCGCGCGGCGTGGATCCTGATGCGTCTGCCGTTCGAGGTGAAGGACCTGTTCCGTGACTGGCTGCAGCGCCACTATCCGCTGAAGGCGGCGCATGTGATAAGCCGCGTGCAGCAGCTGCGCGGCGGCCGCGACAACGATCCGGATTTCGGCAGCCGCATGCGCGGCGAAGGCGAACTCGCCCAGCTGATCGGCCGCCGCTTCGACGTTGCCTGCAAAAAGGCCGGCCTCAACCAGGCGCGGCGCGGCGAGGGCATGCGTTGCAATACCACGCTGTTCCGGGTGCCGGGCGCAGCGAAACAAGGTAGTCTGTTCTGAGTATCCGTGGAGGAACGGCAATGAAATCGGAAGTGGCGCTGTATGTGGACGAAGCCCTGGGCAGTTACGGTTTCCCCGACGGGCATCCCTGGGGGCCGGACCGGCAGGATGCGTTCTGGCGCGAGGCCACCGGGCAGCAGCTCGACAGGTCCGCGGAGGTCTGCGGTTCGCGCGCGGCGACGGCGGAGGAAATCGGCCGCTTCCATGATGAGGCCCATGTCGAGCGCGTGCGCCAGCTCTCCGACCGCGGCCATGGCCTGATCGATCACGGCGACACGCCTGCCTTCGCCGGCGTTTACGAGGCTTCGGCGCATGTGGTCGGCGCGGCGCTCGACGGTCTGCACCGTATCATGGCCGGCGAAATCCTGCGCAGCTTCCAGCCCATCGGGGGCCTGCACCATGCGGCACGCGAGCGTGCCGCAGGGTTCTGCGTGTTCAACGACTGCGGCGTGGTCATTGACACCCTGCGCTCGCAGTACGGCGTGAAGCGCGTGGCGTATGTGGACATCGACGTTCACCACGGCGACGGCCTGTATTACCCGTATGAATCCGATCCCGATTTCATCTACGCCGACATCCACGAGGACGGGCGTTTCCTGTATCCGGGCACTGGTGCTGCCACCGAGCGCGGCAAGGGAGCGGGGGCCGGGCTCAAGCTGAACATCCCGATGCAGCCGGGCTCGACCGACGCCCAGTTCATGGCCGCCTGGGAGCAGGTCGAGGCGCACCTGCGCGCGCACAAGCCGGAGTTCATCCTGCTCCAGGCCGGCGCCGACAGCATCGCCGGCGATCCGCTCGCGCATCTGCAGTACACGCCGAAGGCGCACGCCCATGCCGCGCACC
>JAJTHX010000036.1 GCA_021300125.1 Betaproteobacteria bacterium
CAGGCGCAGGTCGGCGACCACGCAGCCGCGCCATTCCGCGCGCCATGCGAGCAGGAAGGATTCGGCATCGGCGAACAGCGACACGCGATAGCCGGCGAGTCCGAGCATCAGCGCCAGCGAATCGCGGATCGAGGGATCGTCGTCGACGATGTAAACCGTCAGTTCCTGGTCTGGCATGGCAAGATGATCCTGAATTCTCCGTGCGCGGCATGCGCAGCCTCGATGGTGCCGCCATGGGCTTCGGCAATGGCACGGCTCACCGCGAGGCCGAGTCCCATGCCCGTGGGTTTGCCGGAGCGGAAGGGGCGGAACAGTTCGGCTGCGCGCCGGCGGTCTACCCCGGGCCCGTTGTCGCGGACCACGATGCGCAGGCGTCCTGCGTCATGTGCTTCGATGCGGACCGCGACCCGTGCATCGCCCAGCGGCCGGGAGGCCACGGCCTCGACCGCGTTGGCAATCAGGTTGCGCAGGATCAGTTCGATCTGCAGGCGGTCGGCATACAGCGCGGGCAGGCCGTCATCGGCGTGGAATTCGAAGGCTACGGCCTGCTTTTCGTCGCTTTGTGCGGCGATGCGCCTTGCCGTCGCGAGTAGCGCGGAGGCGGTGACGGTCTCAAGCCGGGTGCTGCCGCTGCGGAAAAAATCGCGCAGGCGCTTGACGATTTGCGCCGCCCGCTCGGCTTCGTTGAGCATGCGCCCGAGTACATCCGGCAGCGCCTGGGCCGCCGCATCGCCGCCGCGCTCGATCAGCATGCGCGCCGAAGCGCCGTAATTGACCAGGGCGGTCAGCGGCTGGTTGATTTCATGGGTGATCGCGCCGGCCATTTCGCCGGCGGCGGCCAGGCGCAGGCTCTGGCGCAGGTCTTCCTCGATGCGGGTGCGTTCGTCCACCGCCATGCCGAGGAACAGGCCGGTCAGCGTCAGGGTGGCCACCAGGGCCTGCACTTCCAGCAGCGGGAAACCCTCGCCGGCGCGGCTGTGTACGGCCAGCACCACGGCGAGCTGCACGATGGCCGTGGCGACGATGGCGCCATTGAAGCCGGCGCGGATGGCAATCCAGATCAGGGGCAGGAACAGCACGTAGAAGTGGGTGGCGGGGTCGCCGGTGATGCCGGCGAAGACCATCCACAGGGTGATGCCCAGGGCCAGCAGCTGGACCGCGAACTCGCGCCGGCGGGCCAGCGCCAACAGCTCGCTGCGGCTTTGCGGATCGATGGCCGCGAACAGCAGCGGGGCGGTGACCAGGATGCCCACGGCATCGCCTGTCCAGAAGCGCAGCCAGGCATCGAAAAAGGGGGTGTCGCCGGTGCCGCCGGACAGCGCGAGCAGGCCGATGAAGGCCGCCGCGACTGCGGCGGTGCCGGCACACACGCTCGCGACAAAGCCGCTGAGTTCAGCCGAACTGCGCAATGTGGCGCGCGGGCTGGCGCGGCGGATTGCAGTGGCGATGAGGGCGTAGCCGCCGCTGAGCACCAGGCTGGCGGCGAGCGTGAGCCACAGGCCTCCCGAGGCGCCGCGCACCACAAATTCGGACAGCAGGATGGTGGCCGCGATGGCGGGCGTGGCCTGGAGGCCGCCGAGCAGGATCCAGATCACCGCAATCGCCGGCTGCGGGTTCCACGGCGTGATGTTGTAGAGGCCGATCGGATCGAGGTAGCTGGCCCAGTCGAGCGCGATGTAGCAGGGGGCAAAGACCGCAAGGTCGCGCAGGGGGCGGAGGGTGGCCATGGCAGTGCCCGATTCAAGCAGGGACCGGATGCGGGGTCAACCCGCCGGGGGCAATCCGGCGGCTACGTGAAATCACGTACGTGGAGCGCCGAATCGCACCGCCGGCACGCGTCTCCTAGACTTCGCCATCGCTCAGGAATCCTCTCGGGAGCCCGTCATGACCAGCCTTAATCCCACCACCCTGCAGATCATCGGCACCGTGCTGTTCTGTCTCGCGGTGGTGCACACCTTCGCCACCCGCTATTTCGAGCGCCTGGCCCATGTCGACCGCCCCCACTCCGGTCTCTGGCACCTGATGGGCGAAGTCGAAACCGTGTTCGGCTTCTGGGCGATGCTGCTGCTCGGTTTCATGGTGTTTGCCTGGGGCTGGGAAGGCATGACGGAATACCTCGACGAGCAGCGCTTCGTCGAGCCGATGTTCGTGTTCGTGATCATGGTGATTGCCGCGAGCCGGCCGATCACCCAGTTCACCGCACAGATGGTGGTGTCGGGGGCCAGGCTGCTGCCGATGACGCATCATGTGGGCCTGTTCTTCCTCAGCCTGTCGCTGGTGCCCCTGCTCGGTTCCCTGATCACCGAACCGGCGGCGATGACCATCGCCGCGCTGATGCTGCGCGACGGCATGTTCGCCTACGGCATTTCCACCCGCCTCAAATACGCGACCGTGGCGGTGCTGTTCGTCAACGTCTCCATCGGTGGCGCGCTGACCAATTTTGCGGCGCCCCCGGTGCTGATGGTGGCGGCGAAATGGGACTGGAGCAGTGCCTTCATGCTCGGCATGTTCGGCTGGAAGGCCGCGCTGGCGGTGCTGATCAATGCCGGCCTGCTGACCCTGGTGTTTTACCGCGAGCTGAACCAGCGCGCCCTGGCCGTCAAGGTGGCCGATCCCGCGACATCCCGCCAGCGGGTCCCGGTCGCGTTTGTCGTGCTCAACCTGCTGCTGCTGGCCGGTGTGGTGTTCGCCAACCATCATCCGGAACTGTTCATGGGCCTGTTCCTGCTCTTTCTCGGCCTGGCCGAGGCCTACAAGCGCCACCATGACCGGCTGATGATCCGCGAGGCGCTGATGGTGGCCTTCTTCCTGGCCGGCCTGGTCGTGCTCGGCAGCAAGCAGCAGTGGTGGCTGCAGGACCTGCTTGAAGGCATGGACGGCGCGACGCTGTTCTATGGCGCAACCGTGCTTACAGCGGTCACCGACAACGCGGCGCTGACCTATCTGGGTTCGCTGGTTGAAGGTGTCAGCGACGAGTTCAAGTACGCACTGGTTGCCGGCGCGCTGGCCGGCGGCGGCCTCACCGTGATCGCCAATGCGCCCAATCCCGCGGGTTATGCCATCCTCAAGGATCGCTTCAATGACCAGACCATCAACCTCGGCGGGCTGTTCATCGCGGCCTTGCCGCCGACGCTGGTCGCGATTGCCTGCCTCTGGGGCCTGCGCGATGCGGGCGCGGTCCTCGGTTTCAGCCGCTGGGCGCAGTGGTTTGCCGGCCTGGAACGCGAGTTCATGTTCCTGCTGCTGCTGCCGCTGGTGGTGGCCGCGGTCGGGCTGTGGGCGGACCGGCGCAGCCGCTAGATGCCTGCACAAGCTGCGCCGGATTATTTATAACTAATTGAATTAATTCAGTATTTTTTTGCCCGGGCTTGATGAACATCAAGCGCCGGGGGCGCATCCGGGAATAGCCTGTCAGCATTTTCATCGCGGAGGTGAACATGCTGCGCATCCTGGTACCCATCGACGGTTCGGCCAACGCGCTGCGCGCGCTGCGCCACGCTGCCAAGATCCTGAAAAACCAGAACGGGGCCATCCACCTGCTGCATGTGCGTGCGCCCTATGACGGCTACGGCATGGTCGGTGCCTATCTGTCGCCTTCACGCCAGCGGCGCAGCGCCGACGATGCCGCCCATACGGCATTGCGGCCGGCCGAGGCCCTGCTCAAACGCGCGGGCCTGAGTGCCAGCACCCGAATCGTCACCGGCGAGGTTGCGCGCGGCATCGTCACCGAGGTGCGCCGCCAGCGCTGCAATGCGATCGTGATGGGTACCCGCGGCCTCGGCGCCATCGGCGGCCTGGTGCTGGGCTCGGTGGCCACCGAGGTGATCCATCTTGCCAAGGTGCCGGTGACGCTGGTGAAGTGAGGCCGGCCGGCGGCCGCGGGGAGCGCTTAGAATCGCGTTTTACCGTGAATGTCCAGGAGCCGCGCATGCCGGATTACAGCAGTGAAGTCAAAACCGTCGCCATCGAGGATGGCGTCGCCGTGATCACCCTCAACCGGCCGGCGGTGATGAACGCGCTGAACATGCAGCTGCGTGAGGAGATCATGGCGCTGTGCCATGCCCTGGATGCGGATCCTGCGGTGCAGGTCGCGATTTTCACCGGCGCCGGCGACAAGGCGTTTTGCGCGGGCGCCGACCTCAAGGAGCGCGGCAGCCGCAGCACCGAGGGCATGTACGACGAGCGCCGCTTCCTGCGCGCGAAATGGGTCGGTGCCGTGGCCGGCATGGCCAAGCCGACCATCGCCGCGATCAACGGTTACTGCCTCGGCGGAGGCCTCGAGCTGGCGCTGCAGTGCGACCTGCGCATTGCCGCCGAAGAGTCGCAGTTTGGCCTGCCTGAAGTGACGCTGGGCTTTTTGCCCGGTGCCGGCGGCACCCAGCGGCTGCCGCGCCTGATCGGCCTGCAGCGTGCGAAGGAAATGATCCTCACCGGCAAGCGCATCAATGCCGCCGAGGCCGAACGTCTCGGCATCGTGCTGCGCGTGGTGCCGCGTGCGCAGCTGCTGCCGGCGGCCATCGAGCTGGCCCGTACCATCGCGAAGAATCCGCGTATCGCCGTGATCCAGGCCAAGGTCGCGCTCAACGCCTCCCAGGAAACCATGCTCTCCGGCGGCCTGCAGGCGGAAAACGAAGCCTGGCTGCCCTGCCTGCTCTCGGACACCTGGAAGGCCAAGGTCGCGCGGTTCAAGGATTGACACGATGGTGGCCCGCAGGCGGTCTCTCTGGTTGTGGCTGCCGCTGGTGGCGCTTGGCGTCGATGTCGCGGCGCAGCCTGCGCCCCTGCGCGACTGCGCGGAATGCCCCGAACTGGTGACACTGCCGGCGGGCCGTTTCACGATGGGCGTGGCCCCGGACGAGGAGGCAGTGGAGCAGATTGCGGCCGAGTTCCGTGGCCGCAGCGAACCCCGGCGCGATATCCAAGTCGCGCGATTGTCGATCGGGCGTTTCGAGGTGACGCGCGGCGAGTTTCGTGCCTTTGTCGCCGCGACCGGTCATCCATCTGCCGGCTGCTTTGTGTGGGAGGGTGGTGAACACCGCCTGCTGGCTGCACGTTCCTGGCAGAACCCGGGATTCGCACAGGATGACCGCCATCCGGCGACCTGCATCAGCTGGGAAGACGCCACCGCCTATACCCGCTGGCTGTCCAAACTGAGCGGCCGCCGATACCGTCTGCCCAGCGAGGCCGAGTGGGAATACGCGGCGCGCGCGGGCACCACAACCCATCGCTACTGGGGCAACGCCATGCGCGAGGCCTGCCGCTACAGCAACGGCGCCGATGCCAGTACCCGTCGCGTCGTGCCGGAAGCTGCGGACTGGGCGATCAGCGACTGCGATGACGGCCATGCCTACACCGCGCCGGTCGGGCGTTTTGCCGCCAATGCCCTGGGCCTGCACGACATGCTCGGCAACGTGGCCGAGTGGACTGCCGACTGCTGGCATCCGGATTACCGCGGCGCGCCGGCCACGGCAGCCACACGCAGCGATGGCGATTGTGACCTGCGCGCGGTGCGCGGTGGCGCCTGGGACGAAGCCTCGGCCGGGTTGCGCGCCGCCTATCGTGTCGGCAGCCCGGTGGTGGTCAGGGTCTATGCGCGGGGATTCCGGGTGGTACGCGAGGAACCGTGATCGCCGGGCAGGGTTGAACGCGCTCAGTCCACCTTGGCGCCCGAAGCCTTGACGATTTTGGCGAACTTCGCGACTTCGTTGCGAATGTGCTCCGCCACCTGTGCCGGAGTCATCGTGACGGCGGTCGCGCCGAAACGATTCCACTGCTCGATGACCTTGGGCTGTTTGAGCATGGCCATCGCGCTGCCGTGCAGGCGGTTGACCACATCGGCGGGCAGGCTGGCCGGGCCGAGCAGGCCGCTGTAAAGGATGATGTCGTAACCCTTGATCGCTTCCCCGATTGCGGGGACCCCCGGGAAAGCCGGCGAGCGGCTGGTGCCGCTGACGCCGATCGCGCGCAGCCGGCCCGAGGTGGTGTAGGGCAGTGCCGCCGGCGTGGTGGTGAAGGAGGCCGCCACCTCTCCGCTGAGCACGGCTGCGGCCGCCGGTGCACTGCCTTTGTACGGCACATGCACCATCTTGATGCCGGCCTGGGCGCGAATGGCTTCCATGCCGAGGTGGATGATGGTGCCGTTGCCCGACGAGGCATAGACGATGTCATCCGGCCTGGATTTCGCCAGGGCGATGAACTCCGGCACGGATTTAACCGGCATCGACGGATGCACCACCAGCACCAGCGGCGACTGGGCGACCAGTGCGATCGCCGTGAAATCGCGCACCGTATCGAATGGCAGCTTCGCATACAGCGAGGCATTGATGGCGTGGGTGGTGACGTCGGTGAAATAGAGGGTATGGCCATCCGCGGGCGATTTGGCAATCAGGTCGGCGGCGATGGTGGTGCCGGCGCCGGGGCGGTTCTCAACGACAAACGATTGTGAAAACGCTTCTCCGAGCTGCTGTGCGGTGATCCGGGCCAGCGTGTCGGAGATGCCGCCGGGCGGGAAGGGCACCAGCAGGCGCACCGGTTTGGCGGGATAGGTCTGCGCGGCACTGAACTGGGGGTTCAGGGCCATGGCGGCGGCGAACAGCGGGATCAGCAGTTTCATGATCTTGTTTCCATCAGGTTGGAGGGGGGCACGCAATTGCAGCAATAATGATGCCATGAAGAGGGCGCGGAACAGGGCCAGCACTGCCAATTGCCATGAGCGGCGAGTTGAAATGAAAAGTGACTGGCCGGGCGATTGGATTTCGGTGTTTCGAACACCGATAGGCGCCCGCTCAATGAAAAAGCGGTCCCGGGGGGGCGCTTGCTGGCGGAGAGGGAGGGATTCGAACCCTCGTTACGGGTTTCCCCGTAAACACGCTTTCCAGGCGTGCGACTTAAACCACTCATCCACCTCTCCGAGGGCGCGGATTTTAGCATGGGCCCGCAGGGCTGCTCCAAAAAACAAGGCCCGCCGAAGCGGGCCTTGGAGGGTGCTGACACCAGACTCAGCTGGCCTGGGTCGATACCGTGTCGCCCTTGAGGCTGGGGTAGCGCACGTGCTCCACGAAGTCCTGGGTCTCCCGGTCCGGTGCCTTGGTCAGCAGGCTGACCACGACGATGGTCAGGATGCCGATCGGCAGGCCGAACACACCGGCCGAGATCGGGTTCAGGTTGAACCACAGGTCCATCTTCGGCACGCCCATGTTGGTGAAGAAGGGGTAGGTGCGCAGCATGTAATACATGCACACGCCGAGACCCGCGATCATGCCGGCGATGGCGCCAGCCTTGTTCGCGCGTTTCCAGAACACCCCCAGCACCAGCGGCGGGAAGAAGGCGGATGCGGCCAGTGAGAACGCCGCGCCCACGAGGAACAGGATGTCACCCGGTTTGTAGGAAGTGACCCATGCCGCCGATA
Source organism: Betaproteobacteria bacterium (assembly GCA_021300125.1). Classification (GTDB taxonomy): domain Bacteria; phylum Pseudomonadota; class Gammaproteobacteria; order Burkholderiales; family SG8-41. The sequence continues at coordinate 7,409 of JAJTHX010000036.1, forward strand.
TCGCCACCAGGATCAGCAGGACCTTGGAGATCGTGACCCGCTTCGCTGTGGAAGCATTGGGGTCGATCATCTTGTAGTACAGGTCATGCGAGAGCGCGTTGGCGATGGTCACCAGCAGGCCGTCCGCGGTGGACAGCGCCGCGGCGAGGCCGCCGGCAGCCACCAGCCCCGAAACGACATAGGGCAGGCCGGCGATTTCCGGCGTGGCGAGCACGATCAGGTCGCCTCCGATCACCACTTCGGCCCACTGCACGATGCCGTCGCGGTTGATGTCGGAGATGTTGAGCAGCGATGGATCGACCTTGGCCCATGCCGCCGCCCAGGCTGGCAATGATGCGAAACTGCTGCCGACCAGGTTGGTGAACATGTCGTACTTGGCCAGCACCGCGAGGCAGGGCGCCGTGAAGTAGAGCAGGAAGATGAAGAACAGCGACCAGAACACCGACACGCGCGCCTCCTGCACGCTGGGCGTGGTGTAGTAGCGCATCAGGATGTGGGGCAGTGCCGCGGTGCCGAACATCATGCAGAACACGATGCCGAGGAAGTTCAGCCGCGCAATGTCGCGCGCCTTCTCGTCCTTGCCGGGGAAGGGGTCGGCGTGCGCACGCACCGGGTTGGCGCGGGCGGTGAGGCCTTTGTCCTTGTTCCACTGTGCCTTCGCTGCCGCTTCGTCCTTGGGATAGGCGGCGAGCGCTTTCTCGGCGGCGGCGATCTGGTCGGCCGGTGCGTTGGCTGATTTCAGGCTCGCCACGTTCTGCTCAAGCTTGGCCTTGCCGTCAGCATAGGCCTTCGCCGGATCCTTGAGGTTGGCGTTGGCTGCGTCGGCACGATCCTTGAAGATCTTGCGCACTTCCTGCTCTTTCGGATCGGCATTGAGCTTCTTTTCGAGCTCGCCAACCTTCTGCAGCACCGGGCCGTAGGCCACCTGCGGCACCGGGATGCCGGTGTGCTTGATGCCGAGCCAGACCACAGGGGTGAGGTAGGCGATGATCAGGATGATGTACTGCGCGACCTGGGTCCAGGTCACCGCCTTCATGCCGCCAAGCATGGAGCACACCAGAATGCCGCCGAGGCCGACGAACACGCCGATGCCGAATTCCAGGCCGGTGAAGCGGCTGGTGATCAGGCCGACGCCGTAGATCTGCGCCACGACATAGACGAAGGAGCAGATGACCGCGGCGATGATGCCCAGGGTGCGGACGAAGTTGCCGCCGTAACGGGCGCCGAGGAAGTCGGGGATCGTGAACTGGCCGAACTTGCGCAGGTAGGGCGCGAGGAACAGCGCCACCAGGCAGTAGCCGCCGGTCCAGCCCATGACGAAGGCAAGGCCATCATAGCCGGCCAGGAACAGCGTGCCAGCCATGCCGATGAAGGAGGCCGCGCTCATCCAGTCCGCGCCGGTGGCCATGCCGTTGAACAGCGCCGGCACCCGGCGTCCCGCGACATAGTATTCGGATACGTCTGCCGTGCGGCTCATGATGCCGATGCCGGCGTAGAGGCCGATGGTCGCAAACAGGAAGGTGTAGCCGATCCAGGCCTTGGGCATGCCCATCTGCTCAAGGATAGCCAGCACGAACAGGAAGGCGAGGAAGCCGCCGACATACCAGCTGTAGGTTTTTTTCAGCTGGCGGTTGAATGCTGCCTGGGAGAAGGCGCCGGTGCTCATTCGATTTCTCCTTCCGCCACGTCATATTCCTTGTCAAGTTTCTTCATGTACAGGGCATAGATGCCGATGATCACCACGTAGATGATCAACGAGCCCTGGGCCGACATGTAGAAGCCGAGCGGGAAGCCGAGGACCGTGATGTCGTTCAGTGCGCGCGCGTTCCAGCCGACAACGAACGTGGCGACGAACCAGATGCCGAGCAGAACGGCGGTGATGACCAGATTTTTCCGCCAGTACTCGTGGTGGCGTTGGGATAGCTCCATGCAACCCTCCTTTGGTTAAATTTCGGTCTTGCCGGATGTGACAGCAGGCGGTGTTCCGCCTTGTTTTGATTGGGTTTGGCGTCAGTCATCGTATTGAAAAAACCTTACAAAATCCTGAACCCAGGACCTACAATGTGGCGCCCCGCGGGCTCTGGGCCCGGCGGTCTTGTTGAAAAAATAACCTAATAAAATCAATAATTTAATGGATATCCGGGAGCCTGCTTGCGTATCCTGATCAGCGAGGACGATGCGGTGCTGGCCGAGGCGCTGCGTTTTGCATTGACCCAGTCAGGATTTGCTGTGGACTGGGTCGCCAACGGCGTGGATGCCGACGAGGCGCTTAAAGCCTCGGATTTCGGGCTGCTCATTCTCGACCTCGGGCTGCCGCGGCTCGACGGCCTGGAGGTGCTGCGGCGCCTGCG
>JAJTHX010000332.1 GCA_021300125.1 Betaproteobacteria bacterium
CGCGATCGCCCCGGCCGGAGCCGGTGGCGATCGCGCAGGGTTACGTTGGTGGTTACGGACTGGGGGTCAGCCGCGGGATGTGACGAGGAACGATTCCTCGCTGATCTCGGACCACTTGTCGTGCTTGCGCTTGAAGGCGAAGAACGAGTCGTGCACCTTGCGGGTCATTGCATCCTTCTTGGCGGCCTCGTTGAGGACGTCGGCGGTGACGGAGCGCAGGGCCTTGATGACGTCGCCGGGCAGCGAGCGGACATTGACCTTGTCCTTTGCGACCAGCATGTCGAGCGCATCGGCGTTGCGTGCTTCGAGCAGGAACAGGCCTTCCTGGTTGGTCGCGTCGGCGGCGGCGCGCACCACTTCCTTCAGATCGGCGGGCAGGCTGTCCCAGATCTTGCGCTGGATGACAATTTCCGAAACCGTCGACGGTTCATGCCAGCCGCTCGCATAGTAGTTCTTGGCCGCGTTCTGCAGGCCGAGCCGGGCATCGAGGAAAGGCCCGACGAACTCGGCGGCATCGATGACGCCGCGCTCAAGCGCCGGGAAAATCTCGCCGCCGGGCAGCTGGCGCACTTCGACGCCGAGGGAGGCATAGATGCGGCCGGCCAGTCCGGGGATGCGCATCTTCAGGCCCTTGAGATCGGCCAGGCTGCGGATTTCCCGCTTGAACCAGCCGGTCATCTGCACGCCCGAGCAACCGGCAGCAAAGGGCACCACGTTGAAGGGACGGTAGGTCTCTTCCCAGAGCTGATTGCCGCCGCCGAAGTTCAGCCACGCGTAGTGGCCGAGGAAACTCATGCCGAAAGGAACGGTGGCGAAATACTGCGCGGCGAACGTCTTGCCCGACCAGAAGTAGGACACGCCGTGGTTCAGTTCCACAGTGCCGCTGGATACTGCATCGAAGCCCTCGAAGGCGGGCAGCAGTTCACCGGCGGCAAACACCTGGATCTTGATGCGTCCGTTGGACATCTTGTCGACGCGGTCGGCGAATGCCTGGGCACTTCCGGGGCCCACCTGATAGAAAGGCAGGCCCGCCGGCCATGTGGTCGTCATGCGCCAGCGGTAGGTCGTCTGGGCGCGGGCGATACCCGGGGCGGCGAGAGCGGCACCGGCGGCAACAGTACCGGCGGCGAAGCGGCGGCGATTCAGATTCATGGCGCGTTCCTTGTCGGTCAATGGGATTAAGGTCGCCTATCGCCTCGACCAGGCAATGCGTTGCCGGGACGGTTCGACCTGCGTTCTGCAGCTAGTGGAGCAAGCTCCATGCCATCGGTATCGCGGCTGCACTGCCGGGGGGTGTTGCCCGTTCCGCGTGCACGGTGCTGGAAAGGCATGCACCGCTGCAGTGCGAATGACTGATGGCCCGCCCATTCTTGGTGCGGCTCTGCAGGAAGACCCAAGGGTTGCCGCGGTCTTGCGCGGGTTTTCGACTTCAGGCGACCCCTGGCGCCATGAAATCCTGTGGCCGCCCGCATCCCCCAGCGAATATCTTCGCTTGGCCTCCTCGTCCGGCGTTACGAACGGCACTGGTGCGGGCGCTCTTGATTCGCCGGAGGCTCGGGCAGTGAGGCCTGATTGCGTTCAACACCTGAAAACGAGTAATCAAAACAATTGGTTATTGATCATTGGTTTTGATCAGTGCCCCGGTGTCACCGACCGCCAGAATCTGCGGCGTCAACGGATGGCGGCCCAGGCAGCGGATCCACAGGTGCTGGACGAGGTCGCCGCCCTGCACTACCAGCACCAGGAGCACGATCCGCAACACGAACAGCAGCACGCCGCGACCCCCGAGGCCCGGAGTACGCAGGTTGAGCAGTGCGGGGATGTGCGAAATGCAGAACACCGTGACCATCAGCGCCCAGTGCAGGGTGCCGGTGCGCGCATGAAGCGCAGCGAGTCGTATTTCACCGCCGCCAGGATGGGCAGGAACAGGAAGGCATGGATGGGGATGAACACCTCGAACGGTCCCAGCCACTCAATGCCGAAGGGGTAAATACTGGAAGGGCAGCATCACGAAAAAGGCCATCACCATGGCCTGGAGATCGCTGCGCCGCGTCGGTGCCACGGTCAGGAATTCGCGCAGCGCGGTGAACGAGACAAAGGCGAACAGCACGATCACGCCGATGCGCCCGGCGAGCAACGGGATCCCGGCGGTCACCGTCATCGCCCACCAGGCATGAACGCGCTGGTTGAGGTGCTCGACCAGGCTGTGCGGCGGCCCGCCCCGCAGCACCAGCTGCAGCCAGCCCGCAAGCAGGGTCAGCGCGGCCAGCAGCAACAGCGCGCCAGCGGCAATGAACAGCGTGCCCTTCAGATTGCTGGTTCCGGTCTGGTTCATGGCTGCGGGATTCATGCCTGCTGCGCCGCCTCGCGCGTGGCGAGCAGCGCGTCGCGGATGCGCTGCAGGAAATCGTCGCGCGCCTCGCCTTCGGCCAGCCGCAGCGGTTAGCCGAAGGCGATCAAGCAGATCAGCGGCACCGGCACGATCTCGCCCTTTGGCAGCAGGCGGCCCAGGTTCTCCATCCATACCGGCACCAGCTCGACCTGCGGGCAACGCGAGGCGAGGTGGAAGATGCCGGTCTTGACCGGCAGCAGCAGCTCGTCGGTATTGTTGCGCGTGCCTTCCGGAAACAGGATCGGCGAGTCGCCGGCCGCCGAGTGCCTCGGCCATCTGCGCGGCCGGATCGGGGCCTTGGCCATCGCGGCTGCGCGCGATGACCACACCGCGCAGCAATTGGTGAATCAAGTAGCGGCGCAGCGGGCTGGCTTCCCAGCAGCCGGCGCCAGCCACCGGCCGTGTCATCCGCCGCAGCTGCGGCGGCAGCGAGGTCCGGATCAGCCCGAAGTCGGCATGTCTGTTGTGGTTGCCGAAATAGATGCGCTGCACCGGCACCGGCGCGCCGGTGATCAGCCGCGTCACGCGCGTAAGCGCCCAAGCCGCCAGTTCCGGCGCGTGGCGCTGCATCAAGCCCTTGGTGTTCATCCTTTCCGTGTCCGCGCGGCGCTTGGAGTCTTTGCGGCTGCCCGCTGCGGAACCACCCTAGATCGCAGACGGCTTACATGGCGCGAACGCCTGCTCCGGGCCACTGGCCTTTTAGGTTATATTCACCGGCGCCCATTCGCGGCCGGCGACGCGCCGCGGTTCAAACAATGTTCCGGAGATGACGATGTCCAAGCTCTCGCTGCAGCAGGCCAACACCCTGATCGAGAACGCCTTCACCAAGGCGAAGGAAATGAAAGTGAATCCGCTGGCGGTGGTGGTGCTCGACGCCGCTGGTCATATCGTGGCCGCGCAGCGCCAGGACAATGCCTCGATGTTCCGCTTCGACGTGGCGCTGGGCAAGGCCTGGGGCGCGGTGGCGATGGGGGCCGCCAGCCGCAACCTCGCCGGCCGTGCCAAGGACAATCCCAATTTCATGATCACGCTGGCCGCCACCGCGCAGGGCAAGTTCCTGCCGCAGACCGGTGCGGTGATCCTCAAGGATGCCGAGGGCAACATCGTCGGTTCCGCGGGTGCGAGCGGCGGCACCGGCGACGAGGACGAGGCGGTGTGCGCCTACGGTGCCGAAAAAGCCGGCCTCAAGGCCATCATCTGAGCGGCAGGGGAAACACGACCATGACTGATGCGCAAACCAAGACCAAGGGTGCGATCAAGGGCGGCAATGGCCGCTACATTTTCCAGATGACCGAGCTCGACAAGATCGAGGCCGGCACCGGCTACTCCACCGCAATGGGCCCGGTGATCGAGGGCGAGCGCATGCAGTGCACGCTGGTGACCAAGGAGAAGGGCACCGGCTCGCGCCCGCACCTGCATCCCAACGAGCAGTGGAACTACATCGTCAAAGGGCGCATGCGCGTCAAGGTCGGCGACGGTCCCGAGCAGATCTGCGGCCCGGGCACGCTGCTCTACTTTCCGGCCAACATCGTGCACTACACGATCGCGATGCCCGAGGAGGATGCGATGTTCTTCGCAGTGAAGGACATGTCCCACGGCATCATCGGCAAGGCCGCCGACGGCACCATGGCCGGCGGTTACTACGGGCCCGAGTCCGGCAACAAGGACGCCTGATGCCGAGGTTGCCGCCCGCGCGCCCGGGCATGACGCTCGCCGAGGTTGACACGCCGGCGCTGCTGCTCGACCTTGATGTGTTCGAGGCCAACCTGCGCCGGCTGTCGGAATCGCTGGCCGGCCGCAGCATCCTGCTGAGGCCCCACGCCAAGAGCCACAAATGCCCGCAGATCGCGCTGCGCCAGATTGCGGCCGGCGCGGTCGGCGTGTGCTGCCAGAAGGTCAGCGAAGCCGAGGCGATGGTCGAGGGCGGCGTGCCCGATGTGCTGATTGCCAACGAGGTGGTCGGCAGACCCAAGCTGCGGCGGCTCGCCGCGCTGGCGACGCAGGCGAAGATCGCGGTCTGCGCCGACGATGCCGGCAATGTGCGGGACATCGATGCCGCGGCGCGCGAATTCGGTGTGGTCATTGACGTGCTGGTCGAGGTCAACGTTGGCGCCAACCGCTGCGGTGTCGAGCCCGGCGAGCCGGCGCTGAAGA
>JAJTHX010000035.1 GCA_021300125.1 Betaproteobacteria bacterium
ATGCCGTCATTTCCTTGGGCAACCGGGTCGAAGCCGAAAGGTCGACGATGGTTTTGGATTCGGGGTCGTGCACGCCAATACGCGCACCCTTGGCATCGGAAAAGGTCACCAGACGCATGACTGAAACTCCTTCTTGTTACGTGAGTGGTTCGGGTATTCGGTTGCCGGGGTTCTATTACTGCTGAATGTTTTCAGTCCGGCCGTGCGCCGGACACCTTCACGAAATGCGCCCACCTTACGATGTCCTGGTACTGAGACTTTTTTGAATTGGGGCAAAGTCATCACCAGCGGTTCGCCCAAGTGCCACAACGAAGCCGCCATGCCGCCCGCACACGAGACACACAGCCACACCTGTTGACCGGTACGCATCAGCAGCCTCCCCAGGATTTTGCGGTCACGGAACTTACGCCCGGCGGCCGCAGTAAACAGCGGCCTCAGGCGCGTAGTTTTGTGCTCATATTTTACCCCGGCACTGCAGCCCGCGGTGGGGACTGGCCGGGCATTTCACGGAAACGCAACCGCCCTCTGCTAGACTTAAAAGATGGCTGACAAACCCTGTCTGTGGCGTCCATGAGCAACGGCCCCACGGCGCTGATCCAGCGCTTGGTCAATTTACGTCCCGGCGAAACCCGCGCCCTGCTCTGGTCCTTCGCCTACTTTTTCTGCCTGCTCGCGGCGTATTACCTGCTGCGCCCGCTGCGCGACGAAATGGGCATCGCCGGCGGCGTGCGCAACCTGCCCTGGCTGTTCACCGCCACCTTTTTTGCAATGCTCGCGGCGGTGCCGCTGTTCGGCGCCGCGGTCGCCCGGCTGCCGCGGCAGCGCTTCATTCCGCTGGTCTACCGCTTTTTCACGGTCAACCTGCTGCTGTTCTGGCTGCTGCTCGCACTCGACATCGAAAAGGCGCTGGTGGCGCGGGTGTTCTTTGTCTGGATCAGCGTGTTCAACCTGTTCACGATCTCGGTGTTCTGGTCGTTCATGGCTGACCTCTATGCCGCCGAACAGGGCAAGCGCCTCTACGGCTTCATCGCTGCAGGCGGTACGGCCGGGGCGCTGCTTGGCCCCACCCTCGCCATCGCGCTGGTGCAGCTGCTCGGCCCGGCCAACCTGCTGCTGGTTGCCGTGCTGCTGCTCGAACTCGCCGTGCTCTGCGCCGCGCGCCTGGAAAACACCGCGGCACCGTTGCGCGCCGCGCGCATCAGCGCCGCAGAGACCACGGCTGCACCGGTAGCGCCACTCGGTGGCGGCTGGCTCGACGGCCTGAAGCTGGTGCTGGGCTCGCCCTACCTCGCCGGCGTCGCGGGCTGGGTGGCACTGCTGTCGCTGGCCGGTACCTTCCTCTACTTCCAGCAGATCGAAATCGTCAGGGCCGCCTCCGATGATCCGGCGGTGCGCACGCGCATCTTCGCCAGTATCGACCTTGCCGCAGGCCTGCTCACGCTGCTGGTGCAGTGTCTCGCCACCGGCAAGCTGATCAGCCGCTTCGGCACCGGCCCCGCGGCGGCGGCGCTGCCGCTGGTGTTCCTGCTCGGCTTCCTCACGCTGTGGTGGTCGCCGATGCTGTGGCTGGTGATCGCCTTCCAGGCCCTGCAGCGCACCACCAACTTCGCGCTGTCGAATCCTGCGCGTGAGGTGCTGTTCACGGTGGCCGGCCGCGAAGAGAAATACAAGGCCAAGAGCGTGATCGACCTCGTCGTGTTCCGCGGCGGTGACGCCGTCAGCGGCTGGCTGTTCCACAGCCTGCGCGGACTCGGCCTTGAGCTCGGCGCGATATCGCTGGCCACGGTGCCGGTCACCGCCGCCTGGCTCGGCCTCGCGCTGTGGCTGGGCCGCGAACAGGAACGCCGCGCCGCGCCCCAATCGACAGCCACCCAGGAGACGCCATGAACGCCCCACATTTCAACACCCGCCGCAATCTGCTCAGGATCGGCGCCGGCCTCGGCGCCGCAGCCCTGGCACCGCAACTCGCCGCGCAGGCCAAACCTGCGCCACTGCTCAGCAGGAAAATCCCAAAGAGCGGCGAACTGCTGCCGGTGATCGGCCTGGGCACCGCAATCATTTTCGATATCGGCAACGATTCCGAAAAACGCGCCGAACGCAGTGCAGTCATCCGCACCCTGCTCGACGGCGGCGCCAAAATGATCGACACCGCCCCCTCCTACGGCACTGCCGAATCCGTGCTTGGCGACCTGCTCGCCGCGGCGAAACTGCGCGACCGGGTGTTCCTCGCGACCAAGGTGCGTTCCAACGACAATGAGGCCTTTGTCGCACAGATGAAGCAATCGCAGCAGCGACTGCATTCGCCGAAGATCGACCTGATGCTGATGCACAACGTCGGCTTCCTCGACCGTGGCATGGTCGCCTCGCAGCTCGCCATCGTGCGCGAATGGAAGCAGCAGGGCATTTTCCGCCACATCGGCGTCACCCACTCGCAGGACCAGGCGCGCGCCAACGAGCGGCTGATCGAAATCATGCAGCAGGACAAGATCGACTTCATCCAGGTCAACTACTCGATGGCCGAACGCAGCGTCGAGGACCGGCTGCTGGCGGCGGCCGCCGACACCGGCACCGCGCTGATGTGCAACCTGCCCTTCGGCCGTGCCCGGCTGTTCCGCGCGGTGCAGGGCCGGACAGTCCCGGACTGGGCCGCCGAATTCGACGCCGTGACCTGGGGCCAGTTCTTCCTGAAATACCTGCTCGCCCAACCCGCCGTCAACGTCGTGATCCCCGGCACCGACCGCGTCGAATACATGCTCGACAACCTCAACGCGGGACGCGGCCGGTTGCCGGACGCGGCCATGCGCAAGCGCATGGCCGCCCACATCGACGCGGTGTTGTGAACCGCTAGGCGAGCTTCACGGGCCGCACCGCGACCCGGTCCTCGCTGATGCGCTGATTGAGCAGGTTGACGCAGGCGGCGACGACGTCCAGCGTCGGCGTGGCGGTGCCGGTCATCCGCGCCAGTTCAAGCACGGCGTTGACGATGGCATCCATTTCCAGCGGACGGCCGGCGCGCACATCCTGCAGCGTGGACGTCGGCAGCGAAGCGCGCTTGGCGGCATCGGCGACCCGCGCCTCGGCATCGATATCGAGCCGGGTACCCGCTGCGGCCGCCACGGCCACCACTTCGCGCATCAGCGCCACCGCCAGCGGCCGTGTGCCCGGGAAGGCCGCGGCCTCGCGCGCGGTGGACTGGGTGATCGCGCCCAGCGTGTTCCATACCGCGTTTGACAGCAGCTTGGTCCACTTTACCTTGCGGATGTCGTCCGACACCTTGCCCGGCCAGCCGGCGCGGGTGGCAATCGCGGCAATCGTTTCAAGCCGCGGCGTGATGCGGTTGTCGATTTCGCCGATGACCAGCGCGTCGGTATCGCCGTCGGGCACGCGTACATGGCCCGGCGCCACGAGGTCCGCCGGCTTCAGCGCGGTGCCGCCGATGATCATCTGCGGCGGGAAACTGCGCGCGAGCACGCCATCGGGATCGAGCACCTGGATCGGCGCATCGCGCCATTGTGATTCGATGCCCTGGAAATACCACCACGGCAGGCCGTTCTGCGGAAACACCAGCACGCCGTCCTTCGTCACCAGGCTGCGCAGGTGCTGGGCCACCGGCGCGATCTGCTGAGACTTCAGCGTGACAAAGACCAGGTCGTACGGGCCCTGCTCCTCGCCCGGCCTGCACACGCGCACCTTCACTGGATCGGGCACGCCGCTCTTCGGACCTTCGAGGATCAGCCCGCGGCTGGCCAGCGCCTCGTACTGCGCACCGCGTGCGACCAGGGTGACATCCTCACCGGCCAGCGTCAGCCGGCCGCCAAAAAATCCGCCGATTGCGCCGGCGCCATAGACCAGAATTTTCATGGGATTCCCGAAGAGGCGCAGGGCATGGAGGCCACCGCGCATTTAGTTATAAGTATTTGTTTTTATTGACTATTATTTTGAAACCAGATACTCCAGCGCCTGTGGCAGGGCGGCATCGGCCACTGCCGCCAGTTCCTCCGCGCTGCGGTTCTGCACCGGATGCGGAACATACACCACCGCGGGCTCGAAGCCGAGCGCGCGGCTCTGCACCGCGACCGCGTCACGGAACTCGGTCGTCACGATAGACACACCGGGCAGCCCTTTGGCATCAAAGGTCATCAGGTCGTGCAGACTGCACGACGTGCAGGAACCTCAGTCGGAAAGCCCGATCAGCACCACGTCGGCTTCGGCGATCACGCGCTCGACGATGTCCGCCGAGGCCACCTTGGCATTGGTCGGCTTGCCGAAGCGCTGGCTGCGGATACCGCGTTCGGTGAGGCGCTGCTCGATGCGGTTCAGGAATTCGTCGCTGCGCGTCTTGCCAATGTCGAACAGGCCGACGATCAGTCCGTCGAGGCTGGCCGGCGGCGCGCGGCGCGCACGCTTGACCGCCGATGTTTCGGCCGTGGGGTCCCGCAGGTAAGGCAGCGTCATTCCCGGATCTCCTTGGTCACCGGTTGCAGTTCGGTGCGGCTGCGTCCGGCCAGCCAGCCCGGCAGGATCGCCGAGAACAGGCCGGCCGCGCCGCCGGCGCGCACCACCATCAAACCATCTTCATGGAATTTCGGCACCGGCTCGCCGGCGCGACTGGCCGGGATACCCTCGCCGACACCATCGGCCCCGGCAACCAGCCGGGCACCTGGACGGATGGTAGCCTCGTACAACGCACGCTCGATGCGCGCACGATCCCAGCCGGCCTCGCGGTAGATGCCGTAATGCTCGGGCGAGAGCACGAGTATGGCGCGCGCCGACTGCACCAGCTTGGAATGGCCGATGTTCACCAGCGACATCGCGAAGGATCGGGTCAAGGCTTCCGGCGTGCGCGATTTCTGGTCAACAAAGGCCTCCGGGCCGTGGCCCTGGAACAGCGTCACCGCGGATTTGCCGGGGACGATACCGCGCGCCTGCGCCAGCGGCTGCCAGGCCGGATCGGATTCGTCCTCGGCAAAACACAGCGTGAATTTGCTCGGCGCACCCAGCGTCGAGCGGTCGATCTCGCCGGGCCGCCCGCCGCCGACGTTGCGCACGATCAGGTTCAGCGCGCGGCCGATGGTGGCATTGGCGCGGTTGCCTTGGCCCAGCGCGTTCATGCCGCTGTTCATGCCGATCCTGCGGACGACCGGGCCATTGACAATGATCACCGGCGACGAGAAGTAGGTGGTGGCCAGCACGCCGTGCAGCGTGAACACCGGCTCCAGCGCGGCCTCGATTGCCGCCAGCAGCACCGGCATGTATTCCGGACGGCAGCCGGCCATCACCGCATTGATCGCGACCTTCTCGATGGTGCACGGCGCGAGGTTGGGCGGAATGTTGCCGACCAGTTCATCGGGCCTGCGCGAGGTGCCCTTCAGCATCGCGATCACCCGCTCGTCGGTGGGCGGCGTCACCGGCAGGCCGTCGCTCCAGCCGCGCTCGAAACAGACTTCCATCGGGTCCGTGCCCTCGCCGTATTCGATCTTGCGCGCGGCCAGCCAGGTCGTGCCCTGGTGTCGGGCTTCCAGCTTCTCGGCCACCCCGGGCTCGAGTGAGCGGGAGCCTCATCCGGGGCGCAAGGCGGGCAGATGCGCGCCCAGCGACCGCAGGCCGGTCAGCCGCTGCCAGGCTGCGCGATCCCAGCCCATCA
>JAJTHX010000253.1 GCA_021300125.1 Betaproteobacteria bacterium
GCTCCGGCCCCGGCTCCGGCACCTGAGGCCCCGAAAGCCGACGCCAGCGCCCCCGCCGCCACCGCACCGGCTCCGGCCCCGGCTCCCGCCCCGGCCCCTGCCGCGGACGCAGCCAAGAAGTAATCGCGGCTCCAGCAGCACAAAAAAACCGGCCCGAGGGCCGGTTTTTTTTGCTGCATTTTTCGCCGCAGTAACGGGGATGTCATCGACTCAGCGGATTTCGCGCCAGGCGAAACCCTCATCCTGGGTGGCGATGCCAATCCATCCAGCGGCACAGCCCAGCGCGGCGGACAAGGCGCCTGCAGCCAGTTGCGGACGATTGTTCTTCTGCGACAGATGTGCCGCCACCACATGCTGCAGGCGGCCACAGTCGATGGCCGCCAGAATCTGGGCCGCCTGGTCGTTTTCGAGATGGCCCAGCCTTCCACCAATACGCATCTTCAGGGCTGGCGGATAAGCGCTGTCGCGCAGCAGGCCGGCATCGTGGTTGCATTCGAGTACGAGGGCGTCTGCGCCGGAGAGCATCTGCTCGATATGCGGTGTGGACATGCCGGTATCGGTCAGCACGCCAAGGCGGCGCGAACCGTCGCCGAAGGTGAACTGCGTGGGCTCGCGCGCGTCGTGCGGCACGGGAAAGGGCCGCACCTCGATGTCGCCGACCGCAAAGGGGCAGTGGCTGTCAATGATCACCACCTCTCCCCAGGCTGCAGCCTCGCCTGCGGCGACCCAGGTGCCGTAGGACAGGTAGACGGGCAGATCATGGCGGCGCGCGAAGCGCGCCGCGCCGCCGACATGGTCGGCATGTTCGTGGGTAACCAGAACCGCGTCCAGGGTGTCCGGCTCGACACCGAGGCGGCGCAACCTGCGCACCGTCTCCGCGATGCCGAATCCGCAATCGAGCAGCAGGCGCGAGCTGCCGCATTCCAACAGCAGCCCGTTGCCCTCGCTACCGCTGCCGAGTGAGGCGAAACGGATCATCGCCGGCAGCAACCGCCGCCGCGCATCAGCGCAACTGGTCGTGCAGCAGGGTCAGGATGCGGTTCGCTGTGACCGAGGTATCGCGCTTGCCTTCCTTGTCAAGCACCTGCACTTCGGTGCCGCCGGCAGTGTCGCGGATCTGGATGCGGTACTGCTCCTTGCTCGCCGGATTGGAGCTGCCGCTGAAGGGATTCAGCCGCGCCAGCCAGCCGGTTTCCTTCTTGCTCCTCACGTCTGCATCCGGATCAATGTAGCGCACGAAGTACAGGCCTTTCGAACGGTCGCGGTCCTCGACCGTGAAACCGACGCGGTCGAGCGCGAGGCCGACGCGGCGCCAGGCACGGTCGAAGGGGTCTGTCAACGCGAGTGCGCCGCCGCGATCGAGGCGGGCCTGCGGCTCGACCTTCGCAACACTGGCGATCTGGGTCTTCGCACGCTCATTGTCAGTGCCGAAACGCACCATCAGCCGGCGCAGGAATTCCGCCTCGAGTTCGGGGTCGGGCTTGCGCGGCTGCCAGCGGAGCTGATCCTTGCCCTCAGTGATATAAACCTCTTCCATGCCGCGATGGCTGATATAGATTTCGGTGGTGCCGGGAGTGCCGCCACGCTCGAGTCGGGTGCGGTACTTGTCGCGCTCCGAGGTCGAATACAGCGCGTCGATGGCACGCCCGATCACGCCACGAATGCCCGATTCCGGGATCTTGGCGCGGTTTTCCGACCAGTCGGTTTCCATCACGCCGGCCTCGGGCATTTCAAGATTGACGATGAAGCCGCTCTCCTGCCAGAACTCGCGCACCAGGGGCCACAGCTGCTCGGGATTGCCCTTGACCACCAGCCAGCGCTGGGTCCCGGCGCGCTCCAGACGTACATCATCGATCTTGGGGAGTACGCCGCCGCTCCCGGCCTGGGGCCGCGATGCACGGTCCTTGCTGATCTCCGAAAACGTCGCCGATCCCTTGGGGTTTTCGGGCAATACGAAACGATCATCGCCTCCGGGACGCGCCAGGTCGGGCGGAATCTCCAGTGACGGCAACCGGGTGGTGGACTTGTAATCGACCTTCTTGGTCGGCATTTCCAGGGAACTGCAGGCCCCCAGCACCAGGCCAGCAAGCAGCGCGGATACCGCAACCAGTAACTTACGCAGCGGCATGGGTAACCTCCTTGGCGGCGGCCAGTCCCGCCTGCGTCATCGCCGCGCGCACCTGCTCATGGCACGAGGCTGACAACGGGGTCATCGGCAGGCGGATACCGCCACCGATCAGGCCCAGCTGCTGCACGGCCCACTTCACCGGAATCGGATTGGCCTCGCAGAACAGGTGGCGATGCAAACCCAGCAGGCGGTCATTCGCCGCAACCGCTTTCGCGCGATCGCCGGCGATGGCGGCCCGGCACATCTCGCTCATCAGCCTCGGGGCGACATTGGCGGTGACCGAGATCACGCCCTCACCGCCCAGCAGCATCAGCGCAATGCCGGTGGCATCGTCACCGCTGTAGACCGCGAAACCCTTGCGCCGCCTGCGCAGCAGGTCGGTGCCACGCTCGATGTTGCCGGTGGCGTCCTTGATGCCGATGATGCCCGGCACTTCAGCCAGGCGCAGCACGGTGTCATTGGCCATGTCGGCCACGGTGCGGCCGGGCACGTTGTAAAGGATCTGCGGAATATCCACGGCCTCGGCGATGGCGCGGAAATGGCGGTAGAGACCTTCCTGGGTGGGCTTGTTGTAGTACGGCACCACCGACAGGCTCATCGCAGCGCCTGCCTGCTTCGCAAACCGCGACAGCTCGATAGCTTCGCGCGTCGAGTTGGCACCGGTGCCCGCAATCACGGGGATCCGGCTGCCGGCATGCTCGACCGCGGTCTTGATCAGCAAGGCGTGCTCTTCGACATCGACCGTGGGCGACTCGCCGGTGGTGCCGACCACGACGATGCCGTGGGTGCCTTCGGCGACATGCCAGTCGATCAACCGCCGCAGCCCGGGCAAATCCAGACTGCCGTCCTCGGCCATCGGGGTGACGATCGCCACCAGACTGCCGCGAACCTCATCCAACTCTTTGTTTTTCATAAGAAATTTGATGCCTTGCTGAATAATCCGGCTATTGTACCCGAAGCCTGCCGGCCCCCGCCATGCGCTTGCGCGACGCCGGCACCAGTGGTGCCGACACTTCGCAACGAGACCCCGGGGGCTGCCGTTCGTTCCCGATCCGCGCAGCGCCCGCGATTCCCATGCGGTGGCCAGCCAATCCCGATCATTGGGCGACAAACCGCTGATTTCAATGACAAAAACATTCCTGCCGGTTGTCATGCCATTGCAACAATTGATTCGTAGAGTGGCGCGATTCACAAATCCTCGCACGCATTCCCGAACCCCGGAGTGTTTGCACCTGCCCCCTGAACTTCAACGACACAGAGGAATACCGATGAAAAACCTGATCCAGAAACTGGCAGTCGCCGCGGGCACCTTGGCCCTGGCGGTTTCCGCGCAGGCCGCCGACATCACCGGCGCCGGCGCGACCTTCCCCTTCCCGATCTATGCCAAGTGGGCCGAAGCCTACAAGAAAAGCACCAACGTCGGCCTCAACTACCAGTCGATTGGCTCCTCCGGCGGCATCCGCCAGATCCGCGCCAAGACCGTGACCTTCGGCGGCACCGATGCCCCGCTCTCGGGCGAGGAACTGGAGAAGGACGGCCTGGTGCAGTTCCCGACCGTGCTCGGCGGCGTGGTGCCGATCATCAACCTTGATGGCTTCAAGCCTGGTGAACTGCGCGTCACCGGCGAGGTGCTGGCGGAAATGTTCATGGGCACGATCGCCAAATGGAACGATCCGAAAATCGCCGCGCTGAATCCTGGCAAGAAACTGCCGGACATGAACATCACCGTCGCCCACCGCGCCGACGGCTCGGGCACCACCTTCATCTTCACCGCCTACCTCAGCGAAGTGAGCCCGGACTGGCGAGCCAAGGTCGGCAAGGCCGCCGCGGTGAAATGGCCCGCCGCCACCTCGATCGGCGGCCGCGGCAATGAAGGTGTGGCTGCCAACGTCAGCCGCATCAAAGGCTCGATCGGCTATGTCGAATACGCCTATGCCAAGAAAAACAACATTCCGCACCTGCAGATGCGCAACCGCGACGGCCGCTTTGTCGATCCCGACGACAAGACCTTCGCCGCTGCTGCCGCCGGCGCCGACTGGTTCAGCGTCCCCGGCATGGGCATCTCGCTGGTCAACCAGCGCGGCGCCGAGTCCTGGCCGATCACCGGGGCAACCTTCGTGCTGATGTACCGCAACCCGGACAACCGCGCCGCCTCGAACGAAGTGCTGAAGTTTTTCGAGTGGTCGTTCCGCAACGGCAAGGATATGGCGCTGGAACTCGACTATGTACCCCTGCCCGACGCCCTGACCAAGGCCATCATGAGCAAGGTCTGGTCGCAGATCGCCCGCTGATCACGGTCGCGGGAGCGCCAACGGCGCTCCCGCCCGGTTTTACACTGCAGCAACAAAAAAATCCGGAGATTTCATGAGCACATCACCTGCAGGCGGCGGTATGCTTGATGCCCGGCGCCTTGATGCCGTACACCGACAGGGTGATGGGTCCATGCAATCCTCTTCCACATCTTCCACCGACAGCGGGCTGCGCGACGAGACACGCCTCAGGATCGTCCGCCGGCAGCGCATCCAGGATTTCCTGTTCCACAAGGTCACACTCAGCTTCTCGCTGGTGGTGCTGGTCGCGCTGATCGGCATCCTGATCTCGCTGGCGATGGTCGCCTGGCCGGCGTTCAAGAAGTTCGGCATCGATTTCATCTGGACGGTGCAGTGGGACATCGTCAACGAGGACTTTGGCGCCGCGATCGCGATTTTCGGCACTGTGGCCAGCGCCACCATCGCGGTGCTGATCGCGGTACCGCTAAGCTTCGGCATCGCGCTGTTCCTCACCGAGACCTGCCCCACCTGGCTGCGCCGCCCCCTCGGCACCGCGATTGAACTGCTGGCCGCGGTGCCTTCGATCATCTACGGCATGTTCGGCCTGTTCGTGTTCGCGCCGCTATTCGCCGAATACGGGCAGCCGGCCCTGCAGTCCACGCTCGGCCAGATGCCGATCATTGCCCCGCTCTTCGGCGGCGCCATGAACGGCATCGGCATCCTCGCCGCCGGACTGATCCTGGCGTTCATGATCCTGCCCTTCATCGCGGCGGTGATGCGCGATGTCTTCGAAATCGTGCCGCCGATCCTGCGCGAATCCGCCTATGGCGTCGGCTGCACCACCTGGGAGGTGGTGCGCCACATCGTGCTGCCCTACGCCCAGCAGGGCGTGATTGGCGGCATCATGCTCGGCCTCGGACGGGCCCTCGGCGAAACCATGGCGGTAACCTTCGTCATCGGCAATTCGCAGCGCATCAGCGCCTCGCTGTTCTCGCCCGGTTCCTCGATCGCCTCGACGCTTGCCAACGAGTTCGGCGAGGCTGCCGACTTGCACCTGTCCACCCTGTTCGCGCTCGGCCTGCTGCTGTTCCTCATCACTTTCGTCGTGCTGGCCCTGGCGAAGATCCTGATCATCCGCACCGAACGTGGCAAGGGACTCCAGACCTGAGCCAGGGAGCGCCACCGCAATGAATTCAAAACTGTACCAAAAGCGCCTGTGGACCAACCGCATCGGCATCAGCCTGTCCATGATCGCCATGGTGATGGGCGTGTCGGTGCTGCTGTGGATCCTGTTTGTGCTGTTCAAGAACGGTTTCGCGGCGATCGACCTGAACATGTTCACCAAGTCCACACCGGCCCCGGGTTCCGAAGGCGGCGGCCTGGCCAATGCCATCGTCGGCAGCCTGATGCTGGTGGGCATTGCCACGATGATCAGCACACCGATCGGCATCCTCGCGGGCGTCTATCTCGCCGAATTCGGAACCCGCAGCCGCATCGCGGAGCTGACCCGCTTCATGACTGACATCATGTTGAGCGCGCCGTCGATCGTGCTCGGGCTGTTCGTCTACGCGATCATCGTCGCCCAGGTCAAACACTTCTCGGGCTGGGCCGGCACTGTCGCGCTGGCGCTGATCGCGATCCCGGTGGTGCTGCGCACCACCGAAAACATGCTGCGCCTGGTACCGGGCAGCCTGCGCGAAGCCGCCTACGCGCTCGGCGCGCCGCAGTGGAAGGTGGCGACCATGGTCACCCTGCGCGCCGCCAAAAGCGGTGTCGTCACCGGCGTGCTACTGGCGCTGGCGCGGATCAGCGGCGAAACCGCCCCGCTGCTGTTCACCGCGCTCAACAACCAGTTCTTCTCGATGGACATGTCCAAGCCGATGTCCAACCTGCCGGTGGTGATCTTCCAGTTCGCGATGAGCCCCTATGACAACTGGATCCGCCTCGCCTGGGGCGGCGCGCTGCTGATCACGCTCACCGTGCTGGTGCTGAACATCCTCGCGCGTGTATTCTTCCGCGAAAAGATTTCTCATTAAAATCTGATACTTAACGGATATCGACCATGGCCGAGACCCAGGACCTTCAGCTCAAGACGGCAATCCAGATCCGCCGCCTGAATTTCTTCTACGGCAAATTCCAGGGCCTGAAGGACATCAACCTCGACATCGCCGAGCGCAAGGTCACCGCCTTCATCGGCCCCTCGGGTTGCGGCAAGTCAACGCTGCTGCGCACGCTCAACCGCATGTACAGCCTCTATCCCGGCCAGCGTGCCGAGGGCGAGATCAACTTCTACGGCCAGAACATCCTCGATCCGAAGCAGGACCTGAACCTGCTGCGCGCGCGCATCGGCATGGTGTTCCAGAAGCCGACGCCGTTCCCGATGTCGATCTACGACAACATCGCCTTCGGCGTGCGCCTTTACGAGAACCTGTCCAAGGGCGAGATGGATGAGCGCGTGGAATGGGCGCTGACCAAGACCGCGCTGTGGAACGAAGCCAAGGACAAGCTCAACCAGAGCGGCCTGGCGCTGTCCGGCGGCCAGCAGCAGCGCCTGTGCATCGCGCGCTCGGTGGCGGTGAAACCCTCGGTGATCCTGCTCGACGAGCCGACCTCGGCACTGGACCCGATCTCGACCGCGAAGATCGAGGAACTGGTGCATGAGCTGAAGTCCGACTACACGGTGGCCATCGTCACCCACAACATGCAGCAGGCGGCCCGGGTGTCCGACTTCACCGCCTACATGTATCTGGGCGAGATGGTCGAGTTCGGCCAGACCGACCAGCTCTTCATCAAGCCGAAAAAGAAGGAAACCGAGGACTACATCACCGGCCGCTTCGGCTGACCGGCAGCGGATCAGCGGCTGGCCGCGGCGACTTCTGCTGCGATCTGCTTGGCTAGCCTGGTCACCAGCGGCCGCGATTCGCCCTCGACCATCACCCGGATCACCGGCTCGGTGCCGGAAGGCCGCAGCAGCACGCGGCCGGCAGCGCGCAGCGTGCGTTCTGCGGCCGCCACCGCCTTCTGCACCGGTTTTGCGGAAACGATATCCTTCGCTGAACCGCCGGAGAGTTTCACGTTGAGCAGCACCTGCGGGTAGAGCCGAAAATCGACGGCCTGCGAGAGCGACTTGCCCTCACCGATCAGGGCGCCAAGCACCTGCAGTGCCGCCACGACGCCATCGCCGGTGGTATGCCGGTCGAGACAGATCAGGTGTCCCGAATTCTCGCCGCCCAGCTGCCAGCCGCGGGCGTGCAGCATCTCCAGCACGTAGCGGTCACCCACCTTCGCGCGGGTAAATGGCACCTTCAGCCGCTGCAGCGCTTTTTCCATGGCGAGGTTGGTCATCTGCGTGCCGACCACGCCGCCGTGCAGGCTGCGGGTGCGCTTGCGCCTGGCGGCAATCACGTAAAGCAGTTCGTCGCCATCATAGATGCGTCCCCGGGCATCGACCACCAGCAGGCGGTCGGCATCACCGTCGAGCGCAATGCCGAGGTCGGCACGGCTGCGTTTGACCAGGCGCTGCAGCGAAGCCGGGTGGGTGGCGCCGACGTCCTTGTTGATGTTGAAGCCATCCGGCTGCACGCCAGTGCTTACAATCTCGGCCCCCAGCTCATGAAAGACATGGGGCGCGATGTGGTAGGCCGCACCATGCGCGCAGTCGAGCGCGATGCGCAGCCCGTGCAGGTCGAGCTCGCCGGGAAAGGTGCTTTTGCAGAATTCGACGTAACGGCCGGCAGCATCGTCCACGCGCCGCGCCTTGCCCAGGCCGGCTGAAGACTGGCAGCGCAGGGGCTGCTCCAGCGCGGCCTCGATCGCCAGTTCAGTGGCGTCCGGCAGCTTATTGCCGTCGGCGGAAAAAAACTTGATGCCATTGTCCTGATAGGGATTGTGCGAGGCGCTGATCACAATGCCGGCCGACAGCCGCAGGGCCCGCGTCAGATAGGCCACACCGGGCGTGGGCATGGGGCCAACCAGCTCGATGTCAACGCCGGCAGCCGACAGGCCGGCCTCAAGCGCCGCCTCCAGCATGTAGCCCGAAACCCGGGTGTCCTTGCCGATCAGCACCGTCGGCCGTCCCCCGGCAGGTGCCTTTCCGGCCAGCACCCTGCCGGCGGCATAACCGAGGCGCATCACAAAGTCGGGAGTGATCGGCGCGGTGCCGACCGTACCGCGCACGCCGTCGGTGCCGAAATATTTGCGGGACATTTTTTTATCAGTACGTTTCAGGAATCAGGGTTGCCAGGGCTTGGCGCAAACCCCGAGTGTACTCAATCCGCGATCAGCCATCTTCAAGCCTGCCCGCGCAGCGCCAGCCATACCGCCAGCGCGTCCC
>JAJTHX010000180.1 GCA_021300125.1 Betaproteobacteria bacterium
CGCAGGCGGCCATCGCGCTGACCAACCGGCTGCTGATCAATCACCTCGAGACCCTGTTCGAGTCCTTCATCAAGATGATCAACGCGGCGATTGACGACAAGTCGCCGTACACCGGGGGGCACTGTGAACGGGTGCCCACGCTGACCATGATGCTGGCCGAAGCGGTCAACAACTGCCGGATCGGACCATTGCGCGATTTCAGCATGACCGACCGTGATCGCTACGAGCTGCGAATCGCGGGCCTGTTGCATGACTGCGGCAAGGTCACGACGCCGGTGCATATCGTCGACAAGGCAACCAAGCTGCAGACCATCTTTGACCGCATCGACCTCATCGATACCCGCTTTGAGGTGGTCAAGCGCGATGCCGAACTCGAGGCCCTGCGTGCCGGCCGCGATGCTGCTTCCATCGCATCGCTGCTGCGGACCATCGACGCCGACCGCGAATTCCTGCGCAAAACCAACGTCGGCGGTGAAGCGATGGGAGAGGCCGACATGGCCCGCGTGCGGGAGATCGCAATACGCTACCGCTGGCGCGGCCCCGACGGCCAGATGCGCGATTTCCTTGACGCCGACGAGCTCGAAAACCTGACCATCCGCGCCGGCACGCTGACTGTTGCGGAACGCCAGATCATCAACCACCATATCGACGTGACGATCCAGATGCTCGAGGCCTTGCCCTGGCCCAAGCACCTGCGCAGGGTTCCGGAGTATGCCGGCGGCCACCATGAGCGCATGGATGGCAAGGGTTATCCGCGCGGGCTCACCCGCGAGCAGATGTCGGTGCAGGCGCGCTGCATGGGCATCGCAGACATCTTCGAGGCGCTCACCGCCAAGGACCGGCCTTACAAGAAAGGCAATACGCTGACCGAGTCGCTGACCATCCTCGGCAAGTTCAAGCTGAACGGCCACGTCGATCCCGACCTGTTCGACGTGTTCATCTGGGAAAAGGTCTACGAGCGCTATGCGCGCGAATTCATGGCGCCGGAGCAGATCGACGACGTGGATGTCACGCGGATTCCCGGTTACCTGCCGCCGCCCAAAAAATAGATTTTAAAACAAATAGTTAAAGGGGGGGGGCTGCCTGTCTTTTTGCCGGGTCAGTCCTTGCGCGCCAGCGCCACCACCAGTTTCTCGGTGATCATCTCGATGAAGCTGTTTTCGTAGCCGCGCTCCTTCATTTCCCAGCGGAAGCTGTTTGCAAGGCGGGCTTTCTTGTAAATGCCGAGTTTGTGCTGCTTGCGAAAAGCAGTCGCGGTGGCGAACAGTGCGTCAACACGTTGTTCCAGGTATTTGAGCGATACTCCGGGGTTCAAGGGGCCAGCCTTGTCCTCTGGCGGGCGCAATCTGAAAACCTCGTCCACCAGTTGCCCGGCGAATTTATCCACGTCTTTTCCCGATGCCGATCCAAATAGAATCATCGCTTCTTCTCCTATGACTGCATCCCGAGGTGCGCATATCCAGGACCCCGAGCGGCCGCAGAATACCAAGACCATCGCTCCTGGTGAAGTGGTTTCTCAATTCGCGCTGTCGCCAGAATGCCGGGACAATTCAGCGCTGCCGGGGCGGGGCACCCAGGGTGTGCAACTGCAAGAAAGTCCTGATACGCTGACGAGGTCTGGACTGAAGGCAGACGGCAGGTTGCGGTGAATATCGGGAATCATTGCCGGATCTGCGGTGACAACGTCGTTGCATAACGAACCAGCTCGGCAACTGCCCGAGGTACTATACCAATGGCCTCAATGATTTCAACGGGTTACTGGCAGCATTTCCCTGAATTTGATGGGCGTTCATCCATCATAAGCGCCCGATCGTGGCCATACTTTTTTCACGGCTGAACAGGGCTTTAACGTATCCAAATCCCGGAGTGTTTGATCTGGTTGCAAGTGATCAAGCTTCAAGTGCCTTCAATCCATGCTGCTCAATCTGCTAAACACTTTTTTCCGCTCCAGATCCACCCGCGACGGCGGCAAGACCGCTGGCTGGACGCAACGAGACTTGGTTATCAACGCCTTCGGACGCAACGAATACGGCGCAGTGCTGCGATTATGCAGTGAAACCCTGTCTGCCTTGCCCGGTCATCCCCAGGCACTTTACTTCAATGCGCTGGCCCTGATCGAGCTGGGAAGGGAGGGCGAAGCTGAACCCCTGTTACAGATGGCGCTAGCCGGGGCGCCTGATTTTGCCGAGGCCCATGCCGCCCTCGCGGGCTTGTTGCGGGGATCGGGCTCCGTGGAGGAGGCAGAATTTCACGTACGCCGGGCAGTTGATTTGCAGCCCTCCGAAGCCGCGCACCGCCTGCTTCTTGCCGATATCCTGGAGGGCGTTTCAAGCCACGCCGAGGCCTTGGAGCATATTGCTGCAGCCCATGAATTCGCACCCGAGCGGCTTGATATTCTCGAGCGACTGATTCTCAAGCAGGATCAACTGGGCCAGTTCGAGGCAGCCCTGCGTGTGGCTGAGCGGGCGATGCTGGAGCGAGGGCCCTGTTTCGAGACGCATTTTTTTCTCGGTTATGCCCGTTTTGCGACTGGAGAGCACGAGGGTGCGGTGCAGGCCTGTCAGGCTGCAATCGCACTCAAGTCCAACGTGCCGGGAATTTTTGTCACACTGGGCTCTGCGCTACTTGGTTTAGGCCGAGCAGAGGAGGCTGTCGCCGCCTATCGTCGCGCCCTGAGGGTGCTGCCCAACTATCCTGACGCGTTGTTTCACCTGGGAATGCTGAACCTGATGCGTGGCCGTTACCGCGACGGCTGGGACGGGTTTGAATACCGTTTCAAAATCCGGCGGGGAACACGCCGGCCGTGCGAGCCGCGCTGGAACGGCAGCAGCCTGCGCGGTCGCACCCTGCATGTCTTGCGGGAGCAGGGGCTTGGCGATGACATCATGTATTCCTCTTGCTATTCCGAACTGATCGCCGATGCCGAGCATTGCGTGATCGAGTGCGAGCCCCGTCTTGTGGCCTTGTTCCGGCGGTCTTTTCCGGGGGCCGAATTCGTGCCGATTGTTGATGACGCGGTCAAGTCTTCCGTCTTTGAACGCACGGATGTGGATGTGCGGATCTACAGTGCCAGTGTGCCTCGATACCTGCGCAGCTCGCTGCGGCAGTTTCCGGCACATCAGGGTTATCTCAAGGCCGACCCCGGTCGCGTCCGCTACTGGCGGCACCGACTCGACAGCCTTGGTCCCGGGCTCAAGATCGGCCTGTCTTGGCGGGGCGGCACTGCATTCACCCATCGCCAGCGCCGTACCCTGCCCCTGGAATTGCTGGCGCCATTGCTGCGTACGCCCGGAGTGCGCTGGGTCAACCTGCAGTATGGCGAGCGCAAGCAGGAACTGGAATCGTTGCGTGAACGCGAGGATGTCGCTGTCGCCGACTGGCCGGAAGCCATTGACGGCGATTATGACGAAACTGCTGCCTTGGTGGCTGGCCTTGACCTTGTCATCAGCGTCTGTACTTCTGTGATACACCTTGCCGGAGCACTCGGCGGCCGGGCTTGGGTGATGGTGCCGTTTGCGCCCGAATGGCGTTACGGCCTCGGCGGTGAAACCTTGCCTTGGTACCCCGGGATTCGCCTGTTTCGTCAGGGAACGGCAGGCAGTTGGCAGGATGTCATCGGGAAGTTACAAAATGAACTGGACAATGAGCTTCAACAGAAAAATCAGTTCAGTTCTTCAGCCCTCCTGCCGTAAATGAACCGGCAGGGCCTCAGAGCTGCCTTTTTTTGCCACCCTGTGCCATTTTTTGGCAAAAGCTGTTCTTTGGATTTGCCGGGTAGGGCCAAGATTTGCAAATTAAGTTAATCAAATCAGTTTTCAAGAACCAGCAGAAAAGGAATACAATCTCGGAATTCGACTTAAACTCTGGCATGCTAATTGCATGTCTTAATCCGCAAGCCAGATTGATCGAATGTTTCAGTTATCAACTTTCAGGAGTCAAAGCATGAAAAATCTGCAGAAAGGTTTCACGCTGATCGAGCTGATGATCGTCGTCGCGATTATTGGCATCTTGGCGGCGATCGCAATCCCGCAATACCAGGACTACATCACACGGGCCAAATGGCAGGACAATATTGCCCGGGTGGCCACCTGGAAAACCGCAGTGGGCGAATGTCTCATTAACATGGGCGGAGACCTATCCCTGTGCGGCACTGCTGCTGATGTCACCTCGGTCACGGGCGTGGGTTTCCCTGTGGCAGGCGGTAATCTTTCTGCCGTGTCGTACAGCACAGCGGGCATCACCATGGTTGGCACTTCCGCTGTCGGTGCTTGCACTGTGACCATGGTTCCCACGCCGACAGCCACCGCGTTGACTTGGAGTTTCCTGAATTCTGGTTCGGGCTGCAACAAGAATAAAACGGGTGTCGGCACCTAAAAGCTGCCAATACTGAAAAAACCCCGGTCTGCCGGGGTTTTTTTTCGGTGTTGCGCCAGTCTGCCCACTATTCAGCAAGACGCTGAAGCCCCGATTTGGAATGTTCTGGGCAAGCCAGTCGGGAAAAAATGCGGGAATGCCTTCATCAAAAAGGCGTGAAAATCCGGAATCTGCAAAATTGCGTACGCATCCACTATTGCGTACGCATCCACTACAAGCTGATACGGTGGCTTTAATGAGCGAATCGCGCAGGGCGCCGCGCCTTTGTGATCCTGGTTTTTTTCCCCTCATGCGAAAAGTCTGGGCAGCCTCATTGCACTCCCGGTCAAACTGATGCAGTGCAGCCGGATGCAGTTGCTCTGGGATGCTGGGCCAACGAAGTCGAGACACCAGTCGAAGAACCAAGCATCCACATGTCTGGCAGTGGCTGGGAGTGCCTGTGGTTGATGTGAATCCGTTCGGATAAACAGGTGATGTTGGCTGTCCCGGTTCTGAGAATCGGGAGAATACTTTGCAACCCTTGAAAAATCCGCTTTTTGTTTAAACCTGGGATGGCTCTGGCGCCGATGTTCTTGCATTGGTTTCCGATACAGGCACAATCGGCAGCATGGATGAGAATTTCTGCCGGCGTGCAGTGCTGAAAGCGGCTCCAGCCGTTGTCATTCTCTGGATTTTTCTCGGCCTGGCACTCACGATTGATCTCTTCAAGGCGCCCAGTTGGCATGACGGTCAGCGATTGCTTCAATTGGCCGCCCTGTTGCTGGCGAGCATTCTGGCCATCCCAGGTGACCGCGGAGGTACAGCAGTCCCGCTGGTGATCCCCGCCTTCAGCATGCGTGCTGCAATCTTCAGTGCGCTTGCCGCCGGTCTGGTTTCAGTGCTGTTGGCACCATGGCTGCGCTGGGCTCTGCTGGAATGGTCGATGACCTGCCTTTTGCTCATGATGGGCGCTCAGATCGCCATTGAGTATGCCCGTGCCCCGGTTACCTTAGGTCGAATGACAGTGGTTGTTTTCCACCTGGCGGCTTTGCTTTATGGCTTCAAGGTGGTGCTGGCTTATGGCCTGATGTTTACTGTGGGGGCAGGCTATGGCCTGGCTTTCGAAGTACAGGAACTTTTTCCGGGCTTCTCGAACGTACGGTTTTTTGGTCACATACAGACCCTGCTGCTGCCTTTTCTGGTGTTGCCAGCATTGTGGTGGTCACGCTCCACCCTGCAACGGGCAGCCTGGATGGTCGCTCCGGTGTTGTGGTGGTTCCTGGCGATCGCCTCGGGTACACGCGGCAGCTGGCTTGCACTGTTCATTGGCGCCATCGTTGTGGTGGCTGCAGCGCGCGGGCGTGCAATCCCTTGGTTGCGCATCCAGGTTTTGGCGCTGCTGGCCGGGGGTATCCTATATGCCGTTTTGGTTCTGGGTGTCCCGGAATATCTGTCACGCCCCACCGCTTTGATGCACCGTGATGCGGCCCAATTGGTTTCCTTGCGTGGACGTGAAGTGCTATGGACACTTGCAATCGAATTGATCGCTGCGCATTCCTGGTTCGGGATCGGACCCATGCATTTCGCCAACCGGCTGACCGAGCTGGCCTCGCATCCCCATAACGCGGTATTGCAATGGATGGCTGAATGGGGTATCGCCGCCGGTTTGCTGTTAACCCTATTCTTTGCCCATGCTGGTCTGCGTTTTTTTCTGACCGTCAAGGGCCAGTTTCAAAAATGGCCCGGTGGGGATCCGTTCGTTCCGCTTGCATTACTGTCGGCACTGACCGGCGCTGCCGCACAGGCGATGGTGGATGGACTGTTGGTGATGCCGGTAAGCCAGACACTCTTGGCGTTACTGGCGGGTTGGGCTTGGGCCTGGTGCAGTGCAGTGCAAAGAATGTGTGAGCCGGCAGTGGCTCCGCCTGGCTGGCAGTTGCCGGTATGCAGTTTCGTCATGGCCTGTATCGTAATGGCCTGCAGCTTGCCAGAGGTTGCGGATTTAGAACAAAGAATGACAAGGCAGTTAAACAGTCACCACGGAACCACCCCTGCGTTATTGCCGCGTTTCTGGGTGCATGGCCAGATCCCAGAATGATCCTCTGGCAGTATTCAGGGTCCCGCCGTCACCACCGCCTCATCCGTCCGCCGCTCCCCCCGGTTGTCCACCCAGGTGATGCTGATGCGGTCGCCCGTCTTTGCGCCGCGCACACGCAGGCCGAGCACGGGGTCGCGCGAGACCGATTGGCTCCATTGCGCATCAAACACGGTTTTTCCGTTGTGCTGTACGACCAGGCTCTGGATGAAATGCGCGGGGGCAATGCCGGTGGCGGTCTTGCGCGTGCCGGTTTCCATCGGGTGCTTGATCAGCACGCGCAGATCGGCCGTATCGCCCTGCAGCGTGGCCCGGATTTTCATGGCTTCGGTCATGGTGGGGTTCCGTGACGGCTTCAGCCGCAGCCGCCAATGGTGATTTTGACCTCTCGCGCCGCGGTGAAATGGCGGTTGTCAGCGCGTATTACGATCCTGAGATCCGTTGTCTGGCCCATCTTCAGGCGCAGCAGCACCTGGGGCTCGCCCCCGGGCAGGATGTTGAAAATCGCGGCCAGCGGAAAGGGGTTCTTTTCGGCGAGGATGGCGATGCTCTGGGTGTTGGGGATGCGGCTCACGACCTGGATTTGCACCATTGCACCGTTCTCGGCAATATCGGGGGCGGTGATCGCGATGTCGCGGCTTTCCGTCAAGGCGGTTGCGCCGAGGGCTTTCAGCGCTTCGGCCATGGTCTTCGCTTCGAAGGCATTCTTGTTCCAGGGCGTTGCCGCCAGTGCGACGAGGGGCTTCAGCCAGCCGGTTGCAAGTGCGCCGAGCGCCGCGCTGCAACGGGCGAGCAGGGCCAGGGACTGACGGCGGTTCATGGCATTCATGCGGTCGGATGCGGATTCCGGTTTCGGGGCCGCCATTCTAGGCGAAGTGGGCAGGGCCTGCGCTACCGCGCCAGCCATACCCCCGATTTGCCGCCGCGTTTCTCAAGCAGCCCCAGGGCTTCGATGCGCATGCCGCGGTCCACCGCCTTGCACATGTCGTAGACGGTGAGCAGCGCGACGCTGACCGCGGTGAGCGCTTCCATTTCGACGCCGGTGCGACCCAGGGTTTCCACGGTCGCCGTGCACTCCACCGCGCGGGCCCGCGGCCGCAGGCGGAACTCGACCTCGACCCGGGTCAGCGACAGCGGATGGCACAGGGGTATCAGGGCCGAAGTTTGCTTGGCGGCCTGGATGCCGGCGATGCGCGCGACGCCCAGCACATCGCCTTTATTGGCGGTGCCGCTGGCGATCAGGCGCAGCGTGGCGGCCTGCATCACGATGCGGCCGCCGGCGCGGGCAAGACGCCGTGTCGGCGCCTTGTCGCCGACATCCACCATCCAGGCCGCGCCCTGCCGGTCGAAGTGGGTCAGCGCGCCGCCCTTGCGGTGTTTCGTAACAGTCTGTTTTTTCATTGGGAACCCCGGGTTGCAGGATTTATCATAGCACCATGATTTTGCGCGCCATCCTGCTTGCCGTGCTGCTCTGCGTGCCGCGAGTGCTTGCGCAGGCCCTGCCCGATCTCGGCGATGTCTCGGCGACGGCGATTTCGCTGGCCGACGAGCGCCGTCTCGGCGAGCGGATCATGGTCGAGATCCGGCGGGATCCCAATTATCTGGACGATGCCGAGGTCCGCGACTACGTCAACGCGCTGGGCAACCGCCTCGCGGCCAGAAGCGATTCGCCGCGGCAGGAATTCGAGTTTTTCGTGGTGCGCGACCCGCAGATCAATGCCTTCGCCCTGCCCGGCGGTTTCATCGGGCTGCATACCGGGCTGCTGCTGGCGGCGCAAAGCGAATCCGAGGTGGCCGGCGTGGTCGCGCACGAAATTGCCCACGTCACCCAGCGCCACATCGCGCGCATGATCGGCCAGCAGTCGCAGAGCCAGCTGCTGTCGATCGCGGCGCTCGCGGTGGCGATTCTCGCCGCGCGTTCCAATTCACAGGTGGCCGAAGCCGCGCTGGCATTCGGACAGGCCGGGGTGATCCAGTCCCAGCTCAATTTCTCGCGCGAAGCCGAACGCGAGGCCGACCGGCTGGGCCTGCAGATGCTGGAGGCGGCGGGATTCGATCCGCGGGGCATGGGCTCTTTCTTCGAGCGCCTGCAGCGGGCCACCCGCATTTACGAAGGCGGCGCCCCCTCCTACCTGCGTACCCACCCGCTCACTTTCGAGCGCATCGGCGACATCCAGAACCGGGTCGAGCGCATGCCCTACCGCCAGGTTGCCGACGGTCTTGATTTTCATCTGGTGCGGGCGAAGCTGCGTGCCGAACAGGATGCGCCCCGCGAGGCCCTGGCTTTTTTCGAAATCGGCCTCAAGGAGCGCAAGTTCCTGTCCGAGCCTGCGGCCCGATACGGCCTGGTGGCGAGCCTGCTGCGCCTGCGCGAATTCGAGCGGGCACGCGCGGAGCTGGCCGTGCTGCGCAAAACCGCGCACCCGATGATCGAGCACCTCGCCTGCCGCTATCACGAGGCGGCGGGTGATGCGAAATCCGCGCTGGCCTGCTTTGAGCAGGCGCGCAGGCTTTATCCGGGACAGCGCGCGCTGCTGTTCGGCCATATCGAGCAGCTGCTGCGCGCCGGCCAGCCGGCGGAGGCCCTGCAGTTGATCGAACCCAGACTCAAGGGCGCAGATGGCGACGAGATCAGGCTCTATCGGCTGCAGGCCGAGGCCTATGCCGCCCAGGGCAATCTGCTGCAGCATCACCGGGCGCTGGGTGAAGCCTACGCCCGGATTGGCGCCCTTGGCGCCGCCACGCAACAGTTCGAGCTGGCGCTGAAGAACGGCAAGGGTGATTTTTTCCAGCTTTCGGCGGTGGAGGCGCGGCTGCGTGAATTGCGTCGGCTGCAACTGGAGCAGGACCGGAAAAAGTAGGCTCCCTTCGCCCAAGACTTTGGTGTTAACGTGACCACATGAACGATTCCGCTCAAGCCACCGACTTGCCGGTCCAGGCCGAACGCAGGATCGGCAAGTACGAACTGATCCGCGAGCTGGGGCGGGGAGCGACCAGCGTCGTCTACAAGGCCTACGACCCTTTCCAGAACAGGGAGGTCGCCCTCAAGGCGGTCAATCCAGAGGCGCTGGGTGATGACGAATACGGCTGTCGCTACCGCAAGCTGTTCATCGCCGAGGCCTCGCTGGCCGGCAAGCTGTCGCATCCCCATATCGTTTCCATTTACGACGCCGTTGCCGGGCCCGAGATCAGTTACATCGTGATGGAGTATGTTGACGGCTCGACGCTTGAGCGGTACACCCACATCGACCGGCTGCTGTCCTTGTCGCGGGTGCTCGAAATCATCTACAAATGCGCGCGGGCACTGGATTTTGCCGCACGCGAGGGCCTTATTCACCGCGACATCAAGCCCGCGAACATCCTGCTTGCGGGCGAGGTGGACATCAAGATTTCCGATTTCGGCGCGGCGCTGAACACCTCGAGCGAATCGACCCAGATCACCGGCATCGGCTCGCCCGCCTACATGTCGCCGGAACAGGTGCGCGAGCAGCCCTTGACCTACCAGACCGACATTTTTTCGCTGGGCGTGGTGTTCTACCAGCTGCTCACCGGGCGGCTGCCGTTCCTGGGCACCAACAACTACAGCATCATCTACCAGATCATCAATGTCGAGCCGGCACCGCCCAGCCGGCTACGCGCGGAGGTGCCGCCTGCGATTGATGCGATCGTGATGCGCATGCTCGCCAAAAGCACGTGCGAGCGGTACCAGACCTGGAGCGAACTCGCCGGCGACCTGGTGGATGCGATTGGCGGCGCCCGGACGCGCGGCAGCGAGTCCGTGCCCGAGTCGGAGAAATTCGACACCTTGCGCCGGCTTGCCTTTTTTGCCGCATTCAGCGATGTCGAGTTGTGGGAAGTGCTGCGGCTGGTGCGCTGGCAGCCGGTGAAATCGGGGACGGTTGTGATCCAGGAGGATGACATCGGCTCCTCCTTTTTCATCATTGCCGAGGGCGAAGTCGAGGTACGCAAGCAGCAGCGGGCGCTGGACCGCCTCGGCGCGGGTGAGTGCTTCGGTGAAATGGCCTACCTCGGCAAGCAGAAGTTTCAGCGTTCGGCGAGCGTGGTGGCGGCGAGTGATGCGATGCTGATCGAAATCCGCGCTGAGACCCTGCCACGGGCCTCCGAGCTGTGCCGGCACCATTTCAACGGCGCCTTCCTCGAGCTGCTGGTGGACCGGCTCTCCGCCGCCAACCTGCGCCTCTCGCAACTGCTGACGGACAGCAAGGTCAGCGTGTTCTGAGGCA
>JAJTHX010000001.1 GCA_021300125.1 Betaproteobacteria bacterium
TCAAAAACGCCGGAAACTCTACTTATGAACTGTCCGCTTGACGGGGAAGCTTACGAACGAAACGCCATGACATTCGAGGCAGATACTTGAACTTGAATTAATCCGATGAGTCGGATCTTTCGAGGTTAGATACATTAGGGGGTCTAATTGCATATAGAATGCCTATATTTTGGATCGCCATCATCACGAGACTCTGAAAAAGACTTACATTGATGGAGTTGCCCGCCACCGCGAGGGCTTAAAAAAAGAGCCTTCTATTCCATATCCGCTAGATGTAACAACGATTGAACTCAAAGGATGTCGCGGCTGACTCGCGCTTGGTGGCAAAAAAATAGCAGTAGCGATAGATGAGTTATGGGAGCGGCTGCAGCAAGTGATACAGAAAGCATCCAGGCTGGGGCTACTAATAAACGGTGAGGGGAAGGTTATCCAGGATGCGTTCGATAACAGTTGGCCTAAAGCAAAAAACAAGACCTACCAAAAATATGCTGAAGAAATACTTTCGATTTGGAAAGAGTTAAACGGAATTTCGTGAGATTTAAGCCGTTATCACGTGGTGAGTTTCAACTCGTAACTGGTGCTGCGGCCACTGGCTTGTGAGCGCACCAGTACACCGCGATCAACCAGATCGGTGATGTCGCGCAGCGCCGTGTCCTGCGAGCATTGGGCAATCGCCGCCCACTTGCTGCTGTTGAGTTTGCCGTCGAATCCGTCGAGCAGCCGGTTAAGCACTTTGATCTGCCGCTCATTCATCGCGGTGCCCGACCAATGCCGCCAGAAGCCGGCTTTTTTCAGTACCGACGACAGCGTCTCGTCCGCACCTTGCACCGCGCGCAGCAGGCAACCAAGGAACCACTCCAGCCAGTCAGTTACGTCCATCGACCCTTTTTGCGCGGATTCCAACTGGTCGTAGTAAGACTTGCGTTCACGCTGGATCTGCGCCGACAGGCTGTAGTAGCGTTGGACGGCGTTCTCGGCGCGCGCGAGTGCCATGTCACCGACGGCGCGCCCGATGCGACCATTACCGTCCTCGAAGGGGTGGATGGTGACGAACCAGAGGTGGGCAAGGCCCGCTTTGATTACGGGATCGTCCCGCTGGTCCATGTTGAACCACAACAGGAAATCCGCCATTTCAGCGTCCAGCAACCGGGCGGGTGGCGCCTCGTAGTGGACGGTTTGCCGGTGCACGGGACCGGAGACCACCTGCATCGGCCCCTGCGCATCGTCGCGCCAGGCGCCGACGCGGATTTTCCGCAGTCCGCTGTGGCCGATCGGAAACATCGCGGCATGCCAGCCGAACAGACGCTCGACCGTCAGTGGCTGGTCGTGATGCCGGGTGGCATCCAGCATCATGTCGACCATGCCCTCGACATGCCGGTCAGCCGGCGCCAATGCACCGATTTCGATACCCAGTCGCCGTGCCACCGAGGAGCGCACGGCATCGGGGTTGAGGGTTTCGCCCTCGATTTCGCTGGTCTTGATGACATCTTCGGTCAGCACGCGCAGAGCGGCCTGGTCGCGCAGGTCCAGACCGAGATCATGCATGCGACCCGCCAGATGTCCTTGCGCCTGATGAACTTGGGCTAATAGCGGTGCCAGTCGCCGGGCGTCGTGTGCCCAATGCGGCCAGTCTTGAAGCTGCCAGATATAGATTTTATCTCCGCTTAACATGCGGAGATTGTGCGATTTATTCACCGCAAGGTCAAGTTATTTACTGCATTAAATGCGGTGAATATCAATGGCAATCACCGCATATTCCGTGTGACCCAGCAAGAAATTTATATAAGTATTTGTTTTTATTAATTAATTTATTGAGTTTGTGGGGTTCGGTTAACTCAGGGATACATCGCCCAGCCGGTGCGGTCCGTTTCCGCGCGGAAGAGATGGCCCTGGGTGGTGGTGACGAACAGCGTGCGCATGTCGGGGCCGGCAAAACAGCAGTTGGTGGGCCGGATCGCCGGCACCGGATGGGTTTCGAGCACGCGGCCGGTCGGCGAGAACACGTAGATCATCGGCCCCGCGCCGGCAACTTCCCAGCCGGCGGTGGCGACGATGTTGCCATCCATGTCCAGCGTCATCCCGTCGATGCCGCGATGCACGCCGCGAAAATCCTCCCCCCAGGTGAACAGCGTCTTGTACGGCCCGAGACTGCCGTCATCGCGGATCGGGTAGGCGCGCAGCTCGCGCGCGATGCCGGCGGTGAAGCTGCTTTCGGCGACATACAGCGTGTTCTGGTCCTGCGAGACCAGGATGCCGTTGGGCTGGGTGGTGTCGAAGACGACGCGGGTGATGGAATACTTGCCGTCCTTCTGCGGATCGAGGCGGTAGACCGCACGGTGGTCGAGTTCTTCCTGCTCGGTCTTGTCGACGTTGCCGTCGTTCCAGGGGTTGGTGAACCAGATGCGGCCCTTGCGATCGATGGCGAGATCGTTGGGCGTGTTGAGGCGTTTGCCCTCGAAGCGGTCGGCGATCACCACGTTGCTGCCGTCGGGATCGAAGCGCATCACGCTGCGCCCGCCCTGGCAGCAGCCGAAGAGGCGTCCCTCGGCGTCGAAGGCGAGGCCGTTGACGCGATCCAGTCCCGTGCGCCAGGGTGTGATCGCGTTGGTCTTCGGATCGCAGCGGAAGATGGTGTTGGCGTGGATATGGGTGAAGTAGAGGGTTTCGCCGTCCCATGCCGGGCCTTCGGTGATCGGCAGGCCGTTGGGTTTTTTCAGCAGCTCGAATTTCCACGCCATGATGTGCTCCCCGAAAAAAATCCCCCGCGAGCGGGGGATGATCCTAATGCCGTTTCTGCGTTGTTATCGCTCAGGCCGTCAGCAGCGGACGCAGCTTGGTGATGCTGCCGATTTTCTCGATGTTCCACACCGCGTCGCAGAGCTTGCGCGAGCGTGACGCACCAAGAATCGGTGCCATCAGGTGGTAGCACTTCTCGTCGACCTGGGCGCGGGTCATCGGGTTCTGCGCGGTGCCGAGCACGGCTTTCACATGCTTGTGCAGGGTTTTGCCGTTTTTCAGCTTCAGCTCCAGGATGCCCTGGCGCGACGGCAGTGCCGCGGTCAGTGCGTCATCGCCATACAGCGTGATGCGCTTGCGCAGATCGAGCACCTTCCTGTCGAACATGCGCTTCTCGTCGTGCGACGACTTGAAGGTGACGATGCCGTCGATCAGCATCACCGCGCACAGGTGCTGCATGCAGATGTCGGGCATGTTGCGGTTGTCGGTGGTGTTGGCGGCCTGGTGGGCAACGCGGATCACCAGCTTCTCGACATTGGAAGCCTTGACGCCGTGCTCGCGGATCAGTTCGAGCAGGCCGTCGAGCGGTGCCTGGATCGGCGAACCCACCGACCAGCGCTTGATGTTGGTATTCATGATCTCGTAGACCTTGCCCAGGTCCTTGATCAGGCGCTGCGGCTGCGGTTTCAGGCCGATGCGTCGGGTTTCATCGTAGGCCACGAAAAAATTGCGCTCGCCGGAGAACACGTCTTCAACCGCGGTAAAGCCCGAGGCCACCATCGACGCCGCGGCGGTGCCGTTACGCGCCGGCATGCCGCCGAAGTCGAAGGCCTTCTCGATGTGCTCTTCGTCGCGCATCCAGCACGAAATGCCCGAACATTGCTGCGCGGTGTATGACAGCGCATGGCGCATGCCGTTGTAGTCGAGGCCCGCCAGTAGCGAGGCCGCAGCCGCTGCGCCGAAACCGGGGCCGAAACTGTGCGTCGAGTGCCCGGCCTGGCGGAAATCATAGGGATGCAGCGACAGGTTGAGGCGCGCGCACAGGTCATAACCGAGGGCCACCGCGCGCAGCAGTTGCGTGCCGTTGGATTTTTCGCGTTCACCCATCGCCAGTGCCGCCGGCACGATGGCGCAGCCGGGGTGCGACAGCGAGGCGGCATGTGAGTCATCAGTCTCGTCGGCGTGGGCGAGCATGCCGTTGATGTGCGCGGCCTGCTCGGCGTTGGTGACGATCTTCGAGCCGATCACCAGCGCCTGCGGTGCGCCGCCCAGCGTCTTCGCATAGGCAATGGCCCTGGTGCCCGGCAGCAGGCGCGAGCCGGAGACCATCGCGGCGATGGTGTCGAGGACATGGTGCTTGGTCTTTTCCGCAACCGCCTTGGGCAGCGGCTTTTTCGCGGCGGCGGCCATATAGGTCGCCAGTGTCTTCATCAGCGGCGACACGGTGGTTTTGGGATTGCTTTTGGATTTCTTGCTCATGGCATGATCACTCCGCCGTTGATGTGGATGGATTGTCCGGTGATGTAGCGCGCGTCGGGCCCGCACAGCATGCGCACCATCGCCGCGATTTCCTGGGGCTGGCCGCGGCGGCCCACCAGCGGCAGCGTCTTGCGGTGGTCGGGGCGCTCCGGGGCTCCGGGCAGCCCGCGCACGGTGTCGATGGGACCGGGCACCACGCAGTTGACCGTGATGTTCTTGTCGGCGAGGTCGTGCGCCACGGCCTTGGTCATTGCCGCAAGGCCGCCCTTGGCCGCCACCACATGCGAGCGGTGCAGCGCGCCCTTGTGGCCGGTGAGGCCGCCGATGTAGACCAGCGAGCCGCCGCCAGCCTTGACCAGGTGCGGCAACGCCGCCTGCGAAACCAGGAAGGCGCCGTCGAGCACGATCGAGATCACCCGCTTCCATTCTTCGAACGGAATGCTTTCGAACGGGGTCTCGGCGCGGATCGCGGCGTTGCTGACCACCATGTCGAGGCGGCCGAATTTTTTCACGGTTTCGTCCACCAGATGCTGAACGGCTTTCGGGTCGGTGATGTCGCCCATGCACAGCGCGGCGCGGCCGCCGGCTTTTTCGATCATCGCCACCGTTTCCTCGCCTGCCTCGCGCGAGGTGTTGGCGTTGACCATTACCGCGGCACCGCCGGCGGCGAGCGCCCGCGAGATGGCGCGGCCTATATTGCGCGCACCGCCGGTGACCAGCGCGACCTTGCCGGCGAACTCGTCGCCGGGCCGCATGCCGACTTCAGCAGTCATAAAATATCCTTATTAAACAATCAGTTATGGGAAATCTTGGCTTCCCGCACCAGCTTGCCCCACTTCGCGATCTGGCCATTGAGGTAGGTCGTGAATTCCTGCGGCGTGGTCCAGGTCAGTTCGGCGCCCTGAACCGCCGCGCGCTCCTTGACGTCAGCGAGCGTGGTCACGCGCTTCATTTCGCGGCCGAGCCGTTCGATGATCGGGCCCGGTGTGCCGCGCGGGACCATCACGCCGTTCCAGGCGTTGACATCAAAGCCGGGCAGGCCGGATTCGGCGACGGTCGGCAAGTCGGGCAGCGCGGCTGAGCGTTTCAGCGAACCCACGGCAATGGCGCGGGCACGGCCGTTTTTGACGAAAGGCAGGGCCGCGGGCAGCGATGCGAAGGTGAACTGGGTCTCACCGCTGACCACCGAGGTGAGCTGGGCGCCGGTGCCCTTGTACGGCACGTGCACGATATCGATCTTGGCCATGGACCGCAGCAGTTCACCCGACAGATGTGCGGTGGCGCCGGTGGTGCCCGCGGCGTAATTGAGCTTGCCCGGCCGCGCCCTGGCATAAGCAATCAGCTCCTGCACGGTTTTCACCGGCAGGTTGTTGTTGACCAGCAGCACGCCGGGAAACAGCGCGAACAGGCTGACCCGCTCGAAACTCTTCAGCGAGTCGTAGGACAGCTTGGCGTGCAGGCTGGGCATCACGGAAAAGCTGGTGTGGGTGTAGAGCACGGTATGGCCGTCGGGCACCGCCTGCGACACGATTTCCGAGGACACGATGCCGCCGCCGCCGGGCCGGTTGTCGATCACCACCTGCTGGCCGAGTCCTTCGCCCATCGCCTGGGCGAGCATGCGCGACATGATGTCGGTGGTCCCGCCCGGCGCGGAGATGACCACCATGCGGATGGGGCGATCGGGGAAAGCCATTGCCGGCAGCGCGCACAGCAGCGCGAGCGTTGCCATTGCGGCGCGAGCGCCGGGCGCGAACGGTCTCATCGTGATGTCTCCTCGGGTGGGGTGGCACGCATGCGCAGGCATCGCGCAGGTGCGCAGAAAGCAGCGTGGGTCATTCTAGCAGCCGTCTTCATCGCTCGTGGCTGCATGTCCGTACTGTAAAATGCGGCTTTAGTCACCGGCTTCGAGCGCCAGGGGAACCGCAGTGAAATCACCGTGTGTCGGCATCGTCATGGGCAGCCAGAGTGACTGGGACGTGATGCAGCATGCGGTGGACATGGTGCGCCGGTTCGGCGTGCCGTTCGAAGCGAAAGTGGTCTCCGCGCACCGCACCCCGGATCTGCTCTATCAATACGCCGAAACCGCAGCGGCCCGCGGCCTGCACTGCATCATTGCCGGCGCCGGCGGCTCCGCCCACCTGCCGGGCATGCTCGCCGCCAAGACCATCGTGCCGGTGCTCGGCGTGCCGGTCACCTCGCGCGCGCTGCGCGGACTCGATTCCCTGCTTTCCATCGTGCAGATGCCCAAGGGCGTGCCGGTGGCCACCTTCGCCGTCGGTGAGGCGGGCGCCGCCAATGCCGGCCTGTTCGCGGTAGCGATGCTCGCGCGCAACGACCCCAAGCTCGCCAAAAAACTCGCCGCCTTCCGCAAAAAGCAGACCGCATCGGTGCGGGCGATGAAGCTGCCGGTGAAAAAATGAAGGTCAACGGCGAAAACCAATTTACAGGATGGGCAGGATTAACAGGATGAAACCTTCTTCTTTGAATGGCATTTATCTTGTTCATCCTGCCCACCCTGTTCATGAGCTGTAGGTTTTGGCCATGATCTTCCCCGACGCCATGCTCGGCATGCTCGGCGGCGGCCAGCTGGGGCGCATGTTCACGCTCGCCGCGCACAGCATGGGTTATCGCGTCACCGTGCTCGACCCCGATCCGCTGAGCCCCGCCGGTGCCATTGCCGACGTGCACCTGAAGGCCGCCTATCAGGATGTCGAGGCGCTGCAGCAGCTCGCCGACACCTGCGAGGCGGTGACCACCGAATTCGAGAACGTGCCGGCGGACAGCCTGCGCTGGCTGGCCAGGCACTGTGCGGTGCGGCCCGCCGGCGACGCGGTGGCGATCGCGCAGGACCGGGCGAAGGAAAAGAATTTCGTGCGCGCCTGCGGCATCGAGGTCGCGCCCTTTGCCGTGATCGAGCAACCCGCCGACCTCGACCGAGTCGACGCGACCCTGTTTCCCGGCATACTCAAGCGCGCGCGTTTCGGCTATGACGGCAA
>JAJTHX010000149.1 GCA_021300125.1 Betaproteobacteria bacterium
AAAAATTTCGGTGAAGACCGTGTGCGGTGGCCAATTCTATGCTAGGCCGAAAAAAAAATGCAATACCTTTGTCAAGTTTATTTGATGGTGCCGGATGACCTGTATGTACCGCACCACAAGCCGATGCGGCGCGAAAAAGAAAAAGATTGCCTGATGTGGCGCGATCAATCGGGAAGCCGCCGCTCGTTGGCGATGAGCTGTGCGACGGTTTCGCGCTCGCGGATGAGATGCATGCGATCACCATCGACCATGACTTCGGCGGCGCGAGGGCGGGTGTTGTAGTTGGAGGCCATGCTCATGCCGTACGCGCCGGCAGAAGCCAGCGCGACCAGGTCGCCGGCAGCAACCGCAAGCGGCCGTCCGCGTGCCAGGAAATCCCCGCTTTCGCAGACCGGGCCCACAACATCGTAGTCGCGAACCGGTGCATTGCCGGCGCGCAGCGGCAGCACCTCGTGCCAGGCGTCGTACAGCGCGGGACGCATCAGGTCGTTCATGGCAGCGTCGACCACCGCGAAATTGCGCTCACTGCCCAGCTTCAGGTAGAGGATTTCGGAGAGCAGCACGCCGGCATTGCCGGTGAGCAGTCGCCCCGGCTCGAACAGCAGTTTTTGCGGGCGCGCGCCGAGCGCGGCCAGCAGGGCCCGCGCGTAATCGGCAACCGGCGGCGGCGTTTCTTCGCGGTAGCGGATGCCGAGGCCGCCGCCAAGGTCGAGATGGTGCACCGCGATACCGTCGCGCTGCAACGCATCGACCAGGGCGAGCACACGCTCCAGTGCCGCGACGAAAGGGTCGGTTTCGGTGAGCTGGGAGCCGATATGGCAGTCCACGCCCTCGATGCGCAGGTGCGGCAGTGTGGCCGCGCGGCGGTAGACCGCCAGTGCATCATCGTAGGCGACGCCGAACTTGTTTTCCTTGAGTCCGGTGGCGATGTAGGGATGGGTCTTGGCATCAACGTCGGGGTTGACGCGCAGGCTCACCGGCGCGACCACACCCATGCCGCCGGCGACGCGGTCCAGCAACTCAAGTTCGGGCGCCGATTCGACATTGAAGCACAGAATGCCGGCTTCCAGCGCCGCGCGCATGTCAGCCGCGGTCTTGCCCACGCCCGAGAACACCACCTTGCGCGGGTCTCCGCCGGCGGCGAGCACGCGGGCCAGTTCACCGCCGGAGACGATGTCGAAGCCGCTGCCCAGGCGCGCGAACACGTCGAGCACGCCGAGGCTGGGATTGGCCTTGACCGCATAGCACACCAGATGTTCGCGGCCGGAAAATGCGGCGTCGAAACTGCGCCAGGCCGCGGTCAGTGCGGCCCGCGAATAGACATAGCAGGGGGTGCCGAAGCGTGCGGCGATGTCGGCGAGCGGCACGTTTTCGGCATGCAGGGATCCGTCCCGGTAGGTGAAGGCATTCATGGTTTCACGGCGGCCGGATCTGCCGGCGCAGATTTTGCGGGGGGTTTCTGGCCGGGCAGGTACAGCGGGCCCTTGTGGCCGCAACCGGCGAGCGACAACAGGGCGATCAGGAACAGGATGCGGAGATGTGCGGACATGGGCGGTTGCCGGGATGTCCGGCATGGCCACGAACACGGCGTCGGGGTGTCCAGGCCGATACGATGCGAAGCGACGCTGCAAAAAAGTGTAGCACAGCAGCCCTGGGCAGCCGTTTCTACAACACCACGTTTCTACAACACCAGGTAGGCACCGCTGTCGCTGCGCAGCGCCGCGCGCAACGGCCGGTGGTCACCGACCAGGCTGTCCACCACACGCCAGAACGCCGGCGAATGGTTCATTTCGCGCAGATGCGCGACTTCGTGGGCGGCAACATAGTCGATCAGCGGCAAGGGCAGCTGGATCAGCCGCCAGCTCATGCGGATATGGCCGTCGGGATGGCAGCTGCCCCAGCGCGTGCGCGCGCTCGACAGCAAAACCCGCGGCCGCGGCAGGCCCAGCCGTTCGCTGAAACGGGCGCAGCGCTCGCGGAACAGGGCCAGCGCCTCCCGGCGCAGCCAGGCGTTGACCCGGCGCAGTACCGCCTCGGGCTGCAGCGCGGGCGGACCGACCAGCAGGCAATCGCCCACGCGCTGCGGCGCATCGGCGGCCCGGTCCAGGGCCAGCACCAGCCACTGGCCGCGGCAGCAGATCCGCTCCCCGGCCTGCCCCAGAAGCGCGGGACGGCGTCGCGACTGCCATTGCTCCAGCTTGCGCAGCACCCACGGGGCATGGTCGCGCAGCATGCGCTCGACGTCGCCCAGCGGCGCCGAAGGCGGGGCCGCGACACGCAGGCCGCGCTCGTCCACGAGCAGGCCGATCGAACGCCGGCGCGCGCTGCGGCGCAGTTCGTAATCAATCACCCGTCCCGCCAGCTCGATGCGTGAAGCCAGGGCACTCATCGTGAATTCAGCCGCGGCATTTCACCTTCGATCCAGTCTTCAACGGATCGCGCCAGCTGATCGGCGTTCATACCCTGCGGGCCGATCGGCGCGCCGATGCTGACGGTGACCAGTCCCGGCCGCTTGATGAAGGCGTTGCGCCCCCAGCACAGCCCGGCATTGTGTGCCACCGGAATCACCGGGGTCCCGGTTTCCACTGCCAGCCGCGCGCCGCCCGGGCGGTATTTGCCGCGCTGCCCGGGCGCGATGCGCGTGCCCTCGGGAAAGATCACGATGCTGAAGCCGGCGGCCAGGCGTTCGCGCCCCTGCTCGATCAGCTGCTGCAGGGCCTCGCGCCGCGCGCTGCGGTCAATCGCGATCGGCGACAGCATGGCCAGCCCCCATCCGAAAAAGGGCACACGCAGCAGTTCCTTTTTCAGCACCCACACCTGGGGCGGGAAAATCAGCTGCAGCGCCAGGGTCTCCCAGGCGGACTGATGCTTGGACAGGATGATGCACGGCTGGCGCGGCAGATGTTCGGCGCCGACGACGCGGTAGCGGATGCCGCAGAGGACCCGCGCCGCCCAGACCACGCAGCGCGACCAGACCGTGATAATGCGGTAACGGGTCAGCGCCGGCAGCGCGAAGGTAAGCAGGGCAATGGCCGTGAACAGCGGCGTGATGATGACAAGAAATGCGGCGAACAGCGTCGAGCGCAGGATGGCCAGCATCAGCGCAGCAGCGCCCGCACCGCTTCGGCGAGATCGGCGTGGATGAGCGTCTGCGGCGGCAGGCCGCCTGCCTTGCGCGTGTTCTTGCCCTTGCCGGTCAGCACCAGGATCGGCTGCGCACCGACCGAAGCACCGGCCTGCAGGTCGCGCAGCGAGTCGCCGATCACCGGTACGCCGTCGAGACCGATGCCAAGGCGGCGGCTGATCTCCTCGAGCAGCCCGGGCTGCGGCTTGCGGCAGCGGCAGCCGGCGTCCTGCACGTGGGGGCAGAAAAAGATGCCGTCCACCCGTCCGCCGGCCAGGCCCAGCGCGCGGTGCATCTTGTCGTGGATCGCGTTGAGCATGGCCATGTCGAAGAGGCCGCGTCCGATACCGGACTGGTTGGTGGCGACCATCACCCGGAAGCCCGCCTGGTTGAGCAGGGCAATGGCCTCAAGGCTGCCCGGAATCGGCTTCCATTCCTCCGGGCTCTTGATGTACGACGGGCTGTCGTGGTTGATCACGCCGTCGCGGTCGAGGATGACGAGTTTCATGCCGCCAGTACGGATATGTCGGCGACCTGATTCATGAATCCTTCGAGGGTGCGGAGCAGGGCCAACCGACTGTTACGCAGTGCCGGATCATCGGTCATGACCATGACTTTATCGAAGAAATCATCAACCGGAGACTTGAATTTTGCCAGTTCGAGCAACGCATCTGTGTAAGACTGATTCCTGAAGTGTTCCACAATGACCGGGCCTAGGCGCTCCATGGTGTTGAAAAGTGCGGCTTCCTCAGCGCTGACAAAGGGAAGCGGCATGATGTCCGTTCCTTCGGTTGGA
This sequence comes from Betaproteobacteria bacterium, assembly GCA_021300125.1. Taxonomy (GTDB): domain Bacteria; phylum Pseudomonadota; class Gammaproteobacteria; order Burkholderiales; family SG8-41. The sequence goes on from JAJTHX010000149.1 coordinate 3,921, forward strand.
GGCGCTTTTTTGAGGATGTTTCGGATCCGTTTGTTCGCCGCAGCGAGGCTTGCTGCTTCGGGCAGAGCGAAAAATGCCTTGACCGCAGCGAGTTTTGCCGGGATCAAGCGAATTTCAGGAGGTCGTTGACTGATAACCGCCTCAATTTCGTGTGTGGTGTAACCCTGCTCCGCAAAGTATCCGCGCATGCGCTCGAACATGAAGTTTTCGAGATCGGCGTGTGCGTCGGCGAGCTTCATTGCCCTGGCAAACGCCGAGAAGGCGTCGCTCACCAGCGCGTCGAGTTTCAGCGGCAGGTCACGCTCGATCAGGATGCGGATCACGCCCAGCGCGTGACGGCGCAGTGCGAAAGGATCGCGGTCGCCGGTCGGCAGCTGGCCGATGCCGAACAGCCCGGCCAGGGTTTCCAGCTTGTCGGCCAGCGCGACGGCGCAGGACACCGGGTGCTCGGGCAGGCGGTCGCCGGCGAATCGCGGCTGGTAATGCTCGGCGATGGCGTTGGCGATGGTGGCCGGCTCACCGTCATGCAGGGCGTAGTAGCGCCCCATGATGCCCTGCAGTTCCGGAAACTCGCCGACCATGCCGGTGATGAGGTCGGCCTTGGCCAGCCGCGCCGCGCGTCCCGCCATCACGTGGTCAGCCCCGAGCGCCCGGGCGATGTCGCTGGCGAGTTGCGCCACGCGCTCGACGCGTTCGAGCTGCGTGCCCAGCCGGTTGTGGTAGACCACCTGGCCCAGGCGCGAGATGCGCGCATCCAGGCGCTCCCGGCGGTCCTGGTTGTAGAAGAAACGCGCATCGTCCAGCCGCGGCCGCACCACGCGCTGGTTGCCGCTGACAATATTGGACGGATCCGCAACCTGCATGTTGCTGACGATCAGGAAGCGGTGGGTGAGTTTTCCCGCGGCATCAAACAGCGGGAAATATTTCTGGTTGGTACGCATGGTCAGGATCAGGCATTCCTGCGGCACCTCAAGGAAGGCCGGGTCGAACTCGGCGACATAGACCACCGGCCATTCGACCAGCGCGGTGACTTCGTCCAGCAGCAGGCTGTAGTCGCCGAGGCTGGCGCCAAGTTCAGCGGACTTGGCATTGAGTTGCGACTCGATCATGGCGCGGCGCCGGTCGAAGCCAACGATGACCTTGCCGGTGTCCTGCAGCCGCGTCTCGTAATCGTCCGCACTGTCCAGCGCGATATCGGCCTGCCCGAGGAACCGGTGGCCGTGGGTGAGACGGCCTGCTTTCAGGCCGAGGGCGGCGACATCGACAACACTGCTGCCGTGCAGCGCGAGCAGGCCGTGCGCCGGGCGCACGAATTTGACCGTGGTGATGCCGTCGGGCAACTGGTAGGTCATGACCTTGGGGATCGGCAGCTTTTCGATGGCTTCGTTGAGCGCTTCCTCGAGCGCACGGGTGAGCGGCAAGCCCCTGGCGAGGGTTTGCAGATAGACGAATTCGGCCTTGCCGTCTTTTTTGACGGCAAAGGCATCGGGGCCGTCGCGGCCGTCAGGAAACAGTGCGGCCAGATGGGCACGGCCGCTGGCCGCCAGTTTTTTCTCCAGCGCCGGACTGGCTTTGCCGTCGGTGCCGCGGGCGACGGCCAGCGGCATCAGTTTTTCCTCGACCGGCTGGTCCGCGCCCTTGTCGAGCACCGCATCAAAACGCACGGCCAGCCTTCGCGGTGTGGCGTATACGGCGTGGCCTTCCGCGGCGAGCAGTCCGCGCTGTTTGAGTCCCGCGGCGATGCCGGCGGCGAAGGCTTCGCCGAGCTTTTTCAGCGCCTTGGGGGGCAGTTCCTCGGTGAAGAGTTCGACGAGCAGCGGCTGGCTCATGCGCGCACCTCCGCACGCGCCGCGAGCACTTCATCGCGTTCCTCGGTGGGCAGGAAGGCCTGCAGC
>JAJTHX010000387.1 GCA_021300125.1 Betaproteobacteria bacterium
ATATGCGAGGATCTGGTCTAAAGCAAATCGGACATCCCGCACCCGCGCCAGCGCTTCAGACTCGCGCGCCGCCGCCTGCAGGCGCTGCAACAACTCAAGCGGGTTACCCTGCCACACCCGGCTGTCACTGCCTACATGTTGCGGATGCAGGCTGGCCATGCCGGCATCGGCCCAGTGGCGGGCGAGGTAGCTGTAGCCCATGCGCGAGCCGCCAAGGCCGTGCGAGAAGACGACCAGAGGCACCGGAGATTCAGCACTGGCCTGTTGGGGGAAGTAAAGGCGCACAGGCACTAGCCTTTGACGGGCGGTGTCAAACAGTTCCAAGTCCAGGATGCGGTGACCCTGGGCAGGAGATGCCATCGCCCTACCGTCCGGACCTGCTGCGACGAGGCCGACTGCACCCGTCGCAAAACCCAGAGAACGGGTGAGAAATTCGCGGCGTTTCATGGGCTCTTGGTATCGGCTGCGCGCCCGGACAACCACGGTCGGATCCACATGAGCAGGCCCGCACCGGCTACCACTGGAAACACACCCCACTGAACGATGGCTACAAAAGTTGCATTCTCCCGCAAGGGGCTGGCATACACGAAGGCACCCAGGACAGGCGTGGTGGCCAGATGCAAATTGCGAAGCAGGCGATGAGGCAGTTTCATGGCAATACCTTGTAAATCAATTCATCCTTGTAAGCGGATTGGACAGGCGGAGAGATGAGGAACGTGAGATCAAGTCATGGTGGACTTCACGGGTGCAAGCCGGAGCATGCGCTTGGTGATTGCAGCGACCATCGCCCTTGGAACAAGACGGTTGCCCAAAATCATGAGTCTGTTGGTCGTGCCAACGACGTGCGTCAAACCGCCACGAACCATCAGATCAACGCCTGCTTGCGCAACTTTACGAGGATCGGTACGACTCTCCTGGCGGAAAAAATGACCCCCGTCGATTCGTTGAGGGTCAACGCTATTGAAGAAAGCTGTATCGGTGGGTCCAGGGGCAAGACAACTCACACGGACGCCGTAGTCTTCCATTTCTTTCGCAAGTGCTTCGGAGAAATTCAGGACGAACGCCTTAGATGCGCCATAGGCTGCAAAATAGGGTGTTGGCTGGAAAGCCGCCGTTGAGGCGACGTTCAGAATGCGGCCTGCACGCCTTTGCTTCATGGATTCCCCATAAAGGCGACAAAGTTCGGCGACGGCAACGACATTGAGCTGCAACATGCGGTAAATCTGCGCAGGTTCGATTTCGATGTGTGTGTCGACGATGCCAAACCCCGCGTTGTTGATCAGAGTGTCAATTTGGAACCCATGTTTTTCGGTATGCTCGAAAAGCCGGTGTGCAGCCCCGGGTTCAGACAGATCGATGGAGTGCACGTGAACCTCGGTTCCGTGAGCTGCGCGTAGTTCGTTCGCTGCTGTCTGAAGTCGCACTGCATCCCGTCCAACGAGGATGAGACTGTGTTCGCGTGAGGCCAGTAGCCTGGCCACCTCCAGGCCGATACCGCCGCCGCCACCTGTGATGAGGATAGATTTTGCCGAACTCATAACGGGCGCTCCCCTGAGAAATCAATGTGGCGCTGAAGGAAATCATCAATCCGTGCAGTGACACTCACTGGGTCATCGACGACCGAAATATGGGCCGTGTCGAGCACCTCAAAATGACCATTGGGCAGCGCTTCAGATGCACACTTGAGGGCGTCAACCGGGTACATCGAATCTTGGCGACCAGCCACGAAGAGTGTGGGTGCCTTGATCCCGTTCATGCGATCAGCCAGCGGTTCACGATCGATCAGCACCGATCGAACCGCCTGTGAGAGTGCAGCACCATCGGCCTGACGCAGATGTTGGTGAAATTCCTCTTGAGTGACACCTCCACGCTCGATGGTGGCAGGCAGGAAGAAAGCTTTCGCGACGCCGTTTCTGTAAGCCGCTGTGGAGTGGATCCAGCGTGCCCCCCAGACGACAAACCGGTCACTCAGGCTGGGGCCGTCGCGAGCCTTGATGACCGGTGTATTGAGCATGACCACAGCCAGGGTTCGCTTTGGTTGTAACAGCGCAAATTCCCCTGCGACCAGACCACCCCACGATGTTCCAACCACCACCACCGGTTCGGAGAGGGTCAATGCATCGAGTATCTCACCGAGTGCTTGGCCACAGTCATTCATTGAGAAAGCACCCGGGGGCCGGCCACTATCCCCGTGACCTGGCCCATCAATGGCGATGATTCGGTGCCTGCCACGCCAGACTTCAATTGGGTGGCGGTAAATCCTGTAGTCGGCAAGGATTGAAGGCCACAAGACGATCGTTTGATCAGGAGGATCTGTCGGTCCTGTGTCACGAACAGCGAGTGCGCCGACACGCGTTAAGACTTGGTTGCATGGCGGCAGCAGTGATGACGGCGCTTCTGCAGTTCTGTCTTGTTTCAGGGTCACTGTGGTGCTCGTCATGGTGTGTGAATTCAAGATTCCTGGCGGGACGTCCAGCAGATTTTGCCGGTATTGCCGATTAATGTAAACAGCGATAACATGCCCTCATGCAAAACAATGAATTGCCTAGAGCCACTTCTTGCAGAAGTACAGCCAAACCACGACCGCGAAGCTTTCACCACGGCAATCTCCGGCAAGGACTGATCGACGCCGCGCTGGCTGCACCTGAGATCGAGGGACTCTCTTTGCGACAGCTCGCCGCGAGTCTTGGAGTGACGGCAGCGGCCGCGTATCGCCACTTCGACAGCCGTGAAGGCCTGTTGTTCGAAGTTGCCCGTATTGGGTTCAATCGCCTTAGGCAGCGGTTTGCTTCTGCTTTTGATATCAAAGCCCCGCCATCGGACGTTGAAGAGGCTCGGCTCCGTCTGAGCCGCCTGGCGCAGGCCTATTTGCAATTCGCCGATGACGAGCCAGCCCTGTGGCGGCTGATCTTTGGCGCACAGGCTGAGGCTTACCGTAAAACGATCGATTCAGGAGGTGACCCCGACAGCTACGAATATCTTCCCGCGGCTTTGTTAGGCTTGTATTTGACGGGAGTTGTTTCCACTCAGCCGAGTGAGCGTGATGCGCTGTTCGCGTGGAGTGCAGTCCACGGCGCAGCCACCTTGCGCAGCGGACGCGTCCCGGGAGCTCTCATTTCCATCCCGGAACTCGCCCACGAGGTGGCTGAACGTGTGATCCTGGCCATGAAGCACGAATGACTGAAACACCGAACAGGAGATCTTCACATGATTCTTCACGACCTAAGCGCTGGCATGCACCCACGACGCGTGCGTATCTTCATGGCTGAAAAAGGCATTTCGATCGAGCGACGCGAGGTGGATGCCGCGGGTGGGGCCAACGCCCTGCCGGACTTCCTCCGGCTCAATCCACTGGGTAAGTTGCCTGTGCTCGAACTCGACGATGGCAGCGCCATTGCCGAGTCCCTGGCGATTTGTCGTTATTTGGAGGCCTTGCACCCGCAGCCACCATTGATGGGGCAGACACCTCAGGTCTCGGCCCAAACCGACATGTGGACGTTGCGCATGGATCACGAACTGTCACAGCCGATCGCGCTGGCATTTGTGCACAGCAGCGACTTCTACCGCGGGCGCGTCGAGCAGGTGCCCGAAGTCGCCGGCTGGGCCCGCAATCGGGCGCTGCAGACCTTGGCGTGGCTGGATGGCGAGTTGGCTGAGCGCAGCCACATCGCTGGCGATGACTACACCCTGGCCGACTTCGTCGCGCGGCAGTGCATCGGCCGATCCTCTATTCGCCCAGATCGTGCTCCGGCACACGCGCAAGACCGCCTACGCCAGCGATCGCACGCTGCCTGACAATCTCGTGCGCAGTTGGGCAGATTCGGCCAGCCGCTTCGGCCTGCGCAGCGGGTTGGCGACTGGCGCAGCGGCCATGGATCCGATCCGCCGCATCACGCGAGAGGCCTACGAGATCGAGGTCACCACGGCCCGTACGTGGCTTGAATCAGCCCGCCTGATGCGAATCGGACCCGGCGCCATCGCCGCCAACCCCGATGGCATCAGCATGAACAGCCCGATGGTGCGGTTATTACATAGGATCGGACTCTTTGACCCGATGGAGGTGCCCGCAAAGGGCAGCAGTTCCCTGCAGCGGGTGATGGAGCACTGGATGCCCTTGGAGACCGCCAGCGGCTTCCTTTGGCTGGCCAGCCCGGACAACACTCGCTCGATGCAGGTGGCCTCAGGCCGCGCCTACGTGCGCGCACACTTGCTGGCCACGGCCGCGGGCGTTGACATGCATCCATTGTCCCAGGCCCTGCAGGAGTTCCCGGAGATGCGCGGACCGCGCGAAGCGCTCTACCAAACCCTGGACCTTGGTGCAGCGGATCAAACGCTGCAGATGCTCTCGCGCGTGGGATTCGCGACCGAAGCCCTTGGACCGAGTCCCCGCCGCAGTCTCGACTCGCTGTTGCGGATCTGAGGCATCAGGCTCTGTCTTCACCGCTGCCGTTGACTGGGCTCGCGGGAGCAGTTGTTTCAGTGGAGATTTGTCGTTGAGTGATATCCGGCTTAACGACCAACTCACTTGCATGCGGATCAGCCAAGTTGACGGGGCAATTGACGATGCTCTCGCGCTCGTAGCGCTCGACCAGCGCACGGGACGACTCCTTCAGACCGCGCGGCGCACGCAGCGGACATGGTTATGCCCGCGAATGTCGTCACCCTGCGGCCCGAAGCCCTGCGGCCACTTCCCAGGCTGGGCAGTCTTCGGGTCGCTCCGCTGCGCACCGGCACCATGCGCGTCCACCCAGCGCCAAGTGCCAGAGCCTGGCGGCACCTCCATCCGGCCGAGCGCCGCACCGAACGCGAAATACACCGCCAATTCGCCAACGACGGTGAAAGGGCGCGGCTGGCCTTCCGGCGGCGGACTTTCGAGATGCGTCGTGGATGCCCAAACATAGGCAGTGGGGTCCACGAGCCGAAACACCGGGTCAATCGCCGGGATCCGCCCGTAATCCACGATGCTATGAAGCTCCTTCGCATCCGGCAGCCGCCAGTCGGCATGGCCGCCGAGCCGAAGCGCCGCGCAATGCGATAACCCAGCCTGCCAAGACCGAGCAACGCCATCGTCAGCGCGCTGCCACTCCAGGCCCGTGGCAGCGTCCAGCACGGTTTCCGCCGTCGCGCGGAAATCATTGATCCCATAGGGCGGCCCGCGCACCAGCCGCACCGCCAGCCGGTTCGGTGTGCGCATCCGGTTTGCAGGATCCATCAGCGGGTAGCCCTTGATGCGGCCATCGGCGAAGTTCACCCCAAATACCGTCTCCGACCCGCCAACCGTCCGGCCCTGGTAGCGCGTTGCCGTCCATTCCTGGGCATCAATCGACCGCCGCCCGGCTGAGGCGTCGCCAAGCCCTACACCGCCGCCATAGGCGAAGCGAAACACCGAGGTGTTGATGTAAGGGCGGGAGGTTGCCGGATCGCCGGTGAAGCCGCCACGGAAATCCATCAGCGAATAAAGCTCTCGGATGGACGGCACCGGCCAATCGCCGTGGCCACCGAGGCGGCTTTCGGTGGCAAGCCGCTCCGCCTCCTCGAGGGTGACGGGCGCGCTCGGTGTCTCGGCCCAGGTCAAGCCCGTGATCAGATCAGTGACCGTGCCATCGCCATTTGCGTGATAGGCCATGGGTCGAAGCGGGGGAGCGCCATCGGCGCCGGCGAAGGGAGCGCCCGGTGGCGGGCAGGCGATCTGCACGGTTGCACCAAAGCAGCGATCCTGCCCAGTGCCGGGGAGGGTGTAGGACAGCGTTTGCGCCGCGGCAGGGGCAGCGGCGACTGCCAAACCGAACGATCCCAGAAGCATCGCAGCCAGATGACGGAGCTTCAAGGTCATGGCGACAACTTTTTTCATAATGAATCGTAAATCATCCATGTCGGCTCATCCAGGCATTGCTGAGGTCGAGCGCGGGGAGGGCCCCCCGTGCATTGAGGACGGCGATACGCTCACGGCGGAACCCAGATCTGGCGTGGGGGTACCGGCGTCGGTCGCAAGGCGATCGCGGATCCGGTGCCGCGCGTGGCGGTCCTGGAGTAACCGGTCTGGGCTGGAACTGGACTTCATTGCTGGGCGGATTTCTGCGTTGAATCGCGCATTAGGTTCCGGGGAACAACTTCGCCCGGGTTTCCCGGGTTCTTGACGCCTCGCGCTGTCTGCCGCGACTCATGGTTGACGAGAAAAAATGTGCGGCCCCTGCCCGCGACCTGTCTGGTGACTTCGAACGGCCATCTCGCAGCGGATGAACCGTCGCTGGCGCGATTACCTGTGTCTTGAACGAGGCGCCGCGCTACTTCTTCGGTTCTTTTTTCGTCCCGAACAGCCCTTCGGCCCAGGTGCCGACCCTGGCGCCCGCGGCAGTGCCGACGCCGGGCAGGATTGCAGTGCCCAAGGCTGCACCGGTGGGCAGGGCCATCGGTGAATCCAGTGTGCCGCTGAGTTTGAGGGGAACCACCAAAGCCCCCGCAACCTGCACGTTGACGCGTCCGGACAGCGATTGCCCCGGTGAGATCGTGACATTGCCATCGGCGCTCAGTGATCCTGATGCCACCTTGAACTGGGTGATGTGCTGGGTGCCACGGTCCATCGCATAATGGCCGTTCAGGGTGTCGAAACGGGTTTCGCCGCCCCTTTCGCGCTTAATTAGCTGGGTTGCCGCACGCTGCAGGTCGATGCCCTGCAGCACGCCGCCGCGGATGTCGAACGGAGTTTCCAGGCGCAGGGCCGAGGCGATCTGCTCGGGTTTTGCGCTGGACCCCGAAAACACCGGTTTTGCGGTAAGACGCCCGCTGATTTTGGCGGACGGGGAAAACAGCGGTACCAGGTCGCGCAGTTCCACGGCATCGACCGCCAGCTGGCCTTTCAGGCTCAGGCCTTTCTGCCAGCCGACTTCCATCACGCCATTGATCTTTCCCTGGTAAAGCTTGGATTCGACCTGGCGCAGGTCGAGACTGGAAGGCGTGGCAAAGCCGCTGACCTGCAGTTCGTCGAATTTCATCGGCGGGCCCAGCGGCAGCGTCCAGTCTCGGGCATCGACATTCAGGCGCAGCCGGCCCTGGTCGGCAGGCAGCAGCGTGGCTTTCAGCCTGCC
>JAJTHX010000256.1 GCA_021300125.1 Betaproteobacteria bacterium
GCGCATGAACATCGCGCTGTCGGAAACGGCCATCGAGGGCATCAAGACCAATCTGCCGCTGCATCAGGAGCTGATGCGTGACACCGCATTCCGCCGCGGCGGCACCAGCATCCACTACCTCGAAGAGCGGCTCGCCAAGCTCAACCGGGCGGAATAGTCATCCCGTGCCCTGGCTCTGCGCGACGCTGCTGGCTCCGGAGAACGCCGTCGAAGCGCTGAGCGATGCCCTGCTCGAAGCCGGGGCGGTGGCGGTGGATGTGCAGGATGCGGCAGCCGGCACGCCGGCGGAGCGGCCGATTTTTGCCGAGCCCGGCGAAGCCCCCGCCAGCGGCTGGCAGCTCAATCGCGTGAGCGCGCTGTTCGAAACGGACGCCAGTGTACCCGCCTTGCTGGCGCTGGCGCTGACAGCGGCGGGGCTTGATGCCGGCACGGCCTGCAGCCTCGGTCGCGTCGAGGATGAAGACTGGGTGCGCCTCACCCAGAGCCAGTTCCAGCCGCTGCAGATCACGCCCCGGCTGTGGATCGTGCCGAGCTGGCACCAGCCGCCTGATCCGGACGCGATCAATATTGCGCTCGATCCCGGCGTTGCCTTCGGCACCGGGGCGCACCCGACCACCAGGCTTTGCCTGCGCTGGCTCGCCTCGACCGTGACGGCGGACGACGATGTGCTCGACTACGGCTGCGGTTCCGGCATCCTCACCATCGCCGCGCTGAAGCTCGGCGCCTGTAGCGCCCGCGGCATCGATATTGATCCGCAGGCGGTGGAAGCAGCCCGGCTCAATGCCGCGCGCAACGGCGTTGTGGCCCGGTTCGTGGTGGCCGACGAGGCCGCCGTGGCCCCTGCGCGCATCGTCATTGCCAACATTCTTGCCAATCCGCTGATGGTACTGGCCCCGCTGCTGGCAGGCCTGACCCTGCCCGGCGGGCGGATCGCACTCGCCGGCATCCTGGCCGAGCAGGCCGCGGCGGTGCTGGCCGCCTATGCCTGCGCCTTCGACATGCGTTGCGAGGCGGAGCATGAAGGCTGGGTGCTGCTGACCGGCCAGCGCAGGCACTGATCCGGGAGATGTCCCAAGCTTCGGTATGATGCAGGTCCGGCCAGATTCCCGATGAACGCCTCCTCGCTCACCACCCGCTGCGCGCATTGCCACACGGTGTTCCGCGTCACCGCCAAACAGCTGCGCTCGCGCGCCGGTCGGGTTCGTTGCGGCCGTTGTCTTCGGGTCTTTGATGCCTTGGCCGGACTGGAGCCGGATCCGTCTGCGGCTGTGGTGGTGCCAGCCACAACGGCCACGCCTTCATTGCCGCCTCATCCGGCAGCGGTGCAGGAGTCTGCGCCGGAGGCGGTCATCTCCGCGCAGGCCAGGGTCGAGGGCGGGGCTGACGCGGCCATCGCCGCGACACCCGCCACAACCCCCACGGATTGCGTTGAAGCCGTTGCGCTGCCGGCAGCCGAAAACCAGATGCCCGAGGCGACAGCCCAGTCCGGCAGCCTGCCTGGGGAAACTGTCCACGAAGAGGCGCACCTGACCGGGGTGGATGCCGCGCCGGCGACGCCATACGCGGCCACCGATGACAATCCCTTCATCGCCGCCGCGCCTGCGAGGGCGCCCGAACCGCGTCGCCGTGTCTATGCGCTGGCGAGCGTGCTCCTGGTGCTGCTGCTGGCCGGGCAGGCGGTTTACGCCTATCGCGGCGAACTGGCCGCGCGTCACGTACTGGCGCGCGAATGGGTCAGCGCGGCCTGTGAGATGGCCGGCTGTGCGGTCGAGATGCCGCAGCGACCGCGGCAGGTGATGATCGAGGGTTCCGATTTGCAGGTGATTGATCCGGCGCGCCCCGAACGCATCCAGCTCACGGCGACCCTGCGCAATCACGCGGCACATGCCGTCGGATTTCCGGCGCTGGATCTGGTCTTGACCAATGCCAATGACCATACCCTGGCGCGGCGCATTTTCCTGCCCGCGGATTATCTGCCGGCCAACATCGATCGGTCCGCCGGTCTTGCCACCCAGGCCGAAATGACGGTGCGCCTGGCACTCGATGCCGGCGGTGTCGGGGCCTCCGGGTTCAGGCTCGCGGTATTGGCTGCCGCGCCCTGATGTTTTTAAGTATTTGTTTTAATTGAATATTTTTTGAGGTTGTGATGAACGTGCCCGATTCGCTGCGATTTACCGAAAGCCATCACTGGGTGCGCCCCGAGGACGACGGCTCGGTCAGTGTCGGTATTACCGACCATGCCCAGGAAGAACTCGGTGACATCGTGTTCGTCGATGCGCCGGCCGCCGGAAGGCGCCTGAAGCGCGGCGAGAGCTGCGGTGCGATCGAATCGGTGAAGACCGCAGCCGACCTGTTTGCGCCCCTCGACGGCGAGGTGCTTGCCGTCAACACCGCGATCACCGATGCGCCGGAGCGCGTCAACGAAGAGGCCTATGCCGCCTGGTTGTTCCGGATGCGGCCTGACGATGCCGGGCAGCTGGACGCGTTGCTTGATGCCGCGGCATACCGCAAGCTCGCAGGCGGCTGAGCTTGTGCTACCCAGCGGAAAAAACGCGCCTCAGGGCGCGTTTTTTTCGGGCGTGACGGCTTTTATTTTTTCAGCGCATCGCGGA
>JAJTHX010000156.1 GCA_021300125.1 Betaproteobacteria bacterium
AACCTCAAGTCCGCGCACTTCGAGCAATGCCGGGGTGCTCATGCGAAAGCCCCGCCGAGGTAGGCCTCGATCACCCGCGGATCGCGTTGCACCTGTTCCGGGCTGCCTGCAGTGATTTTCTCGCCGTAGTCGAGCACGGCGACCTGGTGCGACAGGCCCATCACCAGCTTCATGTCGTGCTCGATCAGCAGCAGCGTGATGCCGCTGGAAAGGATGCGCTCCAGCAGCGCGCGCAACGCCGCGGTTTCAGTGGCGTTCATGCCTGCGGCCGGCTCGTCGAGCGCAAGCAGCTTCGGTTCGGTGGCCAGCGCGCGTGCGATTTCGAGGCGGCGCTGGTCGCCGTACGGCAGGTCGCGTGCGATGTCGCCGGCACGTTGTCCGAGCCCGCAGTAATCCAGCAGTTCATTCGCCCGCGCGGCGATCGCGCGCTCCTCCGCGACCGCGGCGCGGCTGCGCAGGACCGCACCCAGCACCCCGCCATCCGAACGCAGGTGGCGGCCGACCATCACATTCTCGAGCGCGGTCATGCTGCCGAAGAGGCGGATGTTCTGGAAGGTACGGGCAATACCGCGCGCGGCGATCGCGTGCGGTTTTAGGCCGTCAATGCGCGCGCCGTCGAGCAGGATTTCCCCGCCATCCGGGCGGGCCAGGCCGGTGAGCACGTTGAACAGCGTGGTTTTGCCGGCGCCGTTGGGGCCGATCAGGCCGAAGATCTCGCCGCGGCGCACGCTGAACGAGACCGAGGACAGCGCCGCCAGGCCGCCGAAGCGCTTGCTGATGCCCCTGGCTTCGAGCAGCACCTCAGTGTCCATGCGCGGCCTCCCGTGGCGCGGGCTGCACTCGCCGTCGTGCCGGCCACAGGCCCTCGGGGCGCAGCAGCATCATCAGCACCAGCGCGAGGCCGAACAGCAGCATGCGCAGGTCCGCGGGGTCGATCAGCACATCGCCCAGCCAGCGCTGCTGCAGCGGGCCGATGTAGCGCAGGGCCTCGGGCAGCGCGGTGAGCAGCACTGCGCCGAGCACCACCCCGGCGACGTTGCCCATGCCGCCGAGCACCACCATGCACAGCACCATGATCGAATCGATCAGGTGAAAACTCTCCGGGCTGACGAAGCCCTGGAAGGCCGCGAACAGGCCACCGGCAACGCCGCCGAAGCTGGCGCCCATGGCGAAGGCAAGCAGTTTCAGGTTGCGGGTGTTGATGCCCATCGCCGAGGCTGCAAGCTCGTCCTCGCGGATCGCCACCCAGGCGCGTCCGATGCGGGAACGTTCCAGGCGCAGCGAGATGACGATGGTCAGCACCGCGAAGAGCAGGAACACGTAGTAGTAGTTGTGCACCGCGGAGAAAGTGATGCCGGCGATCTCGTGGGTCCTGGCCAGAGAAAAATCGCCGAACCGGATCGGGTCGATCAGCGTGATGCCCTGCGGGCCGTTGGTGATGTTGACCGGGCGGTTCAGGTTGTTCAGGAACACGCGGATGATCTCGCCGAAGCCGAGGGTGACGATGGCGAGGTAGTCGCCGCGAAGGCGCAGGGTCGGTGCCCCCAGCAGGATGCCGAATAGCGCCGCCAGCGCCGCACCCAGCGGCAACAGCAACAGCACCGGCCAGTGGATGCCGAATTGCGGACTCGCGAGCAGCGCGTAGCTGTAGGCGCCCACCGCGAAAAAGGCGATGTAGCCGAGATCGAGCAGGCCGGCGAAGCCGACCACGATGTTCAGGCCCAGCGCCAGCATCACGAACAGCAGCGCCACGGCAAGAATGCGCACCCAGCTGCGGCCGAGCAGGGCCTCGGTGGCGAAGGGCAGCGCCAGCAGCAGAATGGCGATGCCGATCCACAGCGCCCAGCGCAAGCGGGTGTCGGCGAGGGTCATGCGCGTTCTCCGCCGTGGCGGCCAAGCAGGCCGGAGGGCCGCAGCACCAGCACCAGCACCAGCACCAGGAAGGCGAACACATCGCGGTAGTTGCTGCCGAAGACGCCCCCGGTGAGATCGCCGATGTAGCCGGAGGCGAGGCTTTCAATGACGCCGAGCAGCAGCCCGCCCAGCACGGCACCACCGACGTTGCCGAGGCCGCCGAGCACCGCCGCGGTGAAGGCCTTCAATCCCAGCATGAAGCCCATGAAGTAGTGGCCGATGCCGTAATAGAGCACCACCATCAGCCCGGCCACCGCGCCGATCGCGGAGCCGATGACGAAGGTCCAAGCGATCACGATGTCGGTGTTGACGCCCATCAGGCCGGCAACCTCGGGGTTCTGCTCGGTGGCGCGCATCGCACGTCCCATCCGGCTCGTCTGGATGAACCACAGCAGCACGGCCATGATCGCGCAGGCGAGCCCGAAAATCGCGAGCTGCAGCGTCGTCACCTGCGCGCCTGCGATGTTGATCGCCGCCGGTTCAAACAGCTTGGGCAGCGCGATGTACTGCTTGCCCCAGACCAGCGCCGCCGTGTACTGCAGCAGGATCGAGATGCCGATCGCGGTGATCAGCGGCGCCAGCCTCGGTGCGCGGCGCAGCGGCCGGTAGGCAACGCGCTCGATCGACACGCCGAGCAGGCAGCACACCAGGATCGCGCAGCCACCGGCGAGCACCAGCGCCAGCGGCGCGGGCACGCCGGCGGCGGCCAGGGCCTGGACCACGGTCAGCGCCACCAGCGCGCCGACCATGGTGATGTCGCCGTGCGCGAAATTGATCAGGCCGAGGATGCCGTAGACCATGGTGTAGCCGAGCGCGACCAGGGCGTAGATGCTGCCCAGCACCAGGCCGTTGATCAGTTGCTGCGCGAAGATGTCCATCGCCGGGTTGCGCGGCTCCACAGACGGCAACGGCACCCGATGCGGGTGCCGTTGTCCGGAACGGAGCGTGCGTCTTTACTTTTTCGCGGCGGCGGCCGGTGCCGGTGCGGTGGCCGCGGGAGCCGAGGCCGCCGGTGCTGTTGCAGCGGGGGCGGAGCCGGGGGCCGGTGCCGCCGCGGGTGCGGCCGCATCGCCTTCCGGCTTGACGATTTCCAGCGGCTCCCACTGGCCGCCCTTGACCACGTAGATGGTGATCGGGCCGTTGCGCAGGTCGCCCTTGTCGTCGAATGCGATGGGACCGATCACGCCCTGATAGCTGGTCTTGCCGATTTCGGCCAGGAACTTCTCGGGTTCGGTGGAGCCGGCACGTTTCATCGCATCGATGATCACCATCACGGCGTCATAGCCCATCGGCGCGAACAGCTCGACATCCTGGTTGAATTTGGCCTTGTACTTCTCGAGGAAGGCCTTGCCGCCGGGCATCTGGTCCTTGGGCAGGCCCGGGATCGAGGCCATCGCACCCTCGGCGGCATTGCCGGCGAGCTTGATGAAGTTGGGCGTCTGCATGCCGTCGCCGCCGATGAATTTCGCCTTGATGCCCAGGTCTTTCATCTGCTTGACCATCGGACCGGCCTGCGGGTCGATGCCGCCGAACATGATCAGGTCGGGTTTGCGGCCCTTGATCTTGGTCAGGATCGCCTTGAAGTCGGTGTCCTTGTCGGTGGTGTGCTCGCGCGCGACGACTTTCATGCCCAGCGATTTCGCGGTGGCCTCGAAGTTGTCCGCGAGGCCCTGGCCGTAGGCGGTGCTGTCGTCGATCACCGCGACGGTCTTGGTGCCGAGCGTCTTCGCGGCAAAGCGCGCCAGCGTCGGGCCCTGCTGGCCATCGTGGGCCACCACGCGGAAGGTGGTCTTGAAGCCCTGCTCGGTGTATTTGGGATTGGTCGAGGACGGGGAGATCTGCGGGATGCCGGCATCGGAGTAGATTTTCGAGGCCGGGATCGAGGCGCCGGAGTTGAAGTGACCGATCACCGCGGCAACCTTGGCATCCACCAGTTTCTGCGCGACTGTGGTGGCCTTGGTCGGGTTGGCTTCGTCATCTTCCGCGACGAGTTCGAACTTCACTTTCTTGCCGCCGATTTCGATGTTGGCGGCATTGGCATCCTCGATCGCGAGCTGCACGCCGTTGCGGATATCGATGCCGATGTGCGCCTGCGGACCGGTCAGCGGCGAGGCCGAGCCGATCTTGACGGTGATCACCTCCGGCGGCTTCGGTGCTTCGGCCTTGGGCGGGGGCGGGGCCTCCTTGCCGCAGGCGGCGAGCAGTGCGGCGGCTGCAAGTGCAGCGAGGACATGGCGCATCTTCGGTTTGTGCATGACGGGCTCCAGGGCGGTTCAGGTGGGATCGACTTTGGCCAACTGATATTAACTTGTTGTTACTGAAAGGATTTTCCCGATTATGGTGGGGGTCTGCAATGCTGTCAATTTCAGTCTTGGATGGCCAAGAAAAAGCCGGCTGATGCCGGCTTGATCAAGGCGCGGATCAATGCGGACTTATTTGATGGCGAGGATCCACTGGTGTGACAGGAACAAGACGCGGATCCTGGTGACCCACGGGGTGGCCTTCCTGCCCCAGATGGACCAGATCCTCGTCATGAA
>JAJTHX010000072.1 GCA_021300125.1 Betaproteobacteria bacterium
CGATTTCAGCGACTCTTCGGCGATGCGTGCGTAGTCCGTGCAGATGCGGCCGTTGGTGAACAGCGAGGCCTTGATGTCGAGCTCGTCCAGCGCCTGCTTCACGCGCCAGAAGCCGACGCGGTTGCCGTATTCATGCCAGGCCCAGTGCGCAAAATCCGGCAGGCGCGTGATGTGCGTCGGCGGCGGCAGCACCTGGCGCGGCATCGGACGGCTGATGTCCCAGACCTCGACGTTGACCACCGGCCACACGATCAGGCGCACGCCCTGTGGCGGCTTCAGCGGCGGACGGTCGATGATGGGCACATAGGGCAGGCGTTTCGAGGGAATCATGGCAGCTCGCAGTGGTTGGAATGACCGCCGGATTATAACGAGACCCCGCCGTTGAGCCGCACCGCCCCATGCTCTACCATCGCGGCTCACCCGTGGAGCCCCCTGCATGGAACTGCCCTGCCTGCCCCCGATCGCCCCCACCCGCCCGCCGAAAGTCCCCACGCCCGCGGGCGGCTGCGACACCCACTTCCACCTGTTCGGGCCGCGGGCGAAGTTTCCGTTTGCCGAGTCGCGCTCCTACACCCCGGACGACGCGCCGCTGGAAGACCTGCTGAAGATGCTCGATGCCCTCGGCATGGCGCGCGGCGTCATCGTGCAGGGCAACGCCCACGGCACCGACAACAGCGTGGTGCTCGATGCCCTCAGCCGCGAGCCGAAACGCCTGCGCGCCGCCTGCATCGTCAAGCCCGACACGACCAAAGCCGAGCTGCAGCGCATGCGCGACCTCGGCGTGCGCGCGCTGCGCTTTCACCACATGCCGCATGGCGTCGGCTTCAGCTCGCTGGGCATGCAGTCTTTCGAGAAGCTCGCGCCGCTCATGGCCGACCTCGGCCTGCACGCGCAGTTCATGATGGACGCCAACGCACTCGACAGCGCGATGCCCTTTTTCAAGGACTGGAAACTGCCGATCATGCTCGACCACATGGGCAACGTGGACGGCAAGCTCGACGCGAACCAGCCCGGCGTGCAGCAGATGGTGCGCCTGCTCGCCGAAGGCAAAATCTGGGTCAAGGTCTCCGGCGCCTACCGCGTGTCCGAGCAGTATCCCGACTACCCCGACGCCAGGCCCATCCATGAAGCGCTGGTGAAAGCCAACCCCGACCAGGTTGTCTGGGGCACCGACTGGCCACACCCGCGTCTGGAAAAAGACATGCCCGAGGACGGCCACCTGCTCGACCTCTTCAATGCCTGGACGCCGGATGCGGGGTTGCAAAAGAAAATTCTCGTCGATAATCCGGCGAAGCTGTACGGGTTCTAGCCGGGAGCGCTTCGCGGCGGACAGCGCCTCAACCGCGAAACCGGTCCAGTCTCGCGAAAATGACCGCAGGATCACGCAAGGCGGCCAATGGGGTCAGTTCCTCGATGATCTGTGGCCAGTCGAGTACCGAACCCCGGCGCATGCAGACCGATTCAATATCAGCCCAGTCGCGGTCGCGCCCCGCGAAGGCCTTCATCACAATCAGGTCTTCGGCGCTGCAGGTGTTCAACACCTCCCCGCTGAAATCAAAAGCGGTGGCACGGGCGACCGAGCGCTCCTCAAACGGAATGGCGCCCAACGCAACATCAAGCGGAACACCTCCGCTGCTGCTGAGCAGAAGTACCCGGTTTTCCACGGCAAAAGCCTTGGCATCAGTCACCCTGGACTGGAAGCACGTGAGCAGGCGACCCGCCATCCCGGCTTCCTGCCCATAGGCACAAAGCAAAGTCAGGTCGATATCCCGGGTAAAGCGTGGTTCACCCCAGCGCTGCAAAGCCAGGCCACCAATGAAACAGAACGGTAGCCGCTCGCCCTCAAGAAAACTCTGAATTTCGAGCGCTGCGGACAGCAGCGGACTCATGTCTTGCGGGGCAGCAGGGCAAACAGGCGTTGCTGCTCGACCAGTCCGGAAATCCGGGCAGGAGCCGCAGCAAAATCAAACGGTACCGAAAACACCTCGTTAATGGCGCGGCGGACATCGTCATCGGTCATCGCCTGAAGCTCACGACGGCGAAGATCATCCAGCGCAGTGGCTGCGCGCTGCCAAGTCTGGTTCCAGCGTTCGAGTTCGATATCGCCCATGCGCACATTCTACTCCTCGGCCCCCGGGACTCAGTGCAGCAGTTGCGTCTGGCTGACCCGTCCCGCCCCCCCGCGGTGGCACCAGCAGACCCGCGCACACGCCCGGGACCAGCGCAGGACATCAAGCCAATAGGCCGGGATTGAGCCGCCACAGCGTGAAGTTGAGCGCCGTCGCAAAACTCACCCAGACGAGATACGGCAGCAGCAACAGCGCGGCCACCCGCTGCACGCGCCAGAACAGCACGATGGTCGCCGCGATCAGCAGCCACAGCAGCACAATCTCGATGAAGGCCACGGCGCCCAGGCGCCACACGAAAAACAGCCAGGTCCACAGCGCGTTGAACAGCAGCTGCACGACAAAGAGCTTCAGCGCCGCGCCCTGAAACCCCTGCCGGCGCCACACCAGCCAGGCCGCAACGGCCATCAGGATGTAGAGCACCGTCCACACCGGCCCGAACAGCCAGGCCGGTGGCGCCCACGACGGCTGGATCAGCTGACCGTAGAAACCCGCGGCATTGATCGAGGCGAAACCGCCGATGGCAGCGGTGACGAAGCTGGCCAGGAGCCAGGCACCGAGGGCGAGGGTTTGCTGCAGTACCGAAGGCGGCGACATGGGCGATGGAAATTCAATGAGTGGATCAAGATAAGGGTAAAGGACCGTGGACAGCGAATGAGACAGCCGGCGGGTCCGGCGCCCGAGCTAAGACAGCGGACGCCGCCCATTGCTCCCGCCTCTGGGTAAAGATTTTTAAGTCATTGTTTTTAAACGGTTTTTATTTCAGGCCCGTTCTCAACCGCATCCACCGTCATCCCTTGTTCTTCAACTTGGCAAAGGCCAGCGCCATCGCGCTGGCCGGTTCGCTGTCGCGTGCGGATGAGCGCGGCTGCGGGCGACGGCCATCCGGCTTGTTGCGCGCGTCACGCCCCGGTGCGCCCTCTCTTGCACCACCGCGCGCCTGCCCCGCACCCGGCGCTTCATCCAGCCGCATGCTCAGGGCGATGCGCTGGCGTTTGATATCCACTTCCATCACTTTGACTTTGACGATCTGCCCCGGCTTGACGACCTCGTGCGGGTCTTTGACAAAGCGGTTGGACAGCACCGAGATGTGCACCAGGCCATCCTGATGCACGCCGACATCCACGAAGGCCCCGAACGCAGCGACATTGGTCACCACGCCTTCCAGCACCATGCCCGGCTGCAGATCGGCAATCTTTTCCACGCCATCCTGAAACACCGCCATCTTGAATTCGGGCCGCGGATCGCGCCCCGGTTTTTCCAGCTCGTTCAGGATGTCGCGCACCGTGGGTACACCAAAGCGCTCGTCGGCGAATTCCGCCGGTGACAAGGTCTTGAGCAGCGCCGTTTGCCCCATCACCTCGGTCACGCTCTTGCCGATTTTGGCGAGTATCCGCTCGACCACCGGATAAGCCTCGGGGTGCACCGCAGAGCGGTCCAGCGGATTGTCGCCGCCGTTGATGCGCAGGAAGCCCGCCGCCTGCTCAAAGGTCTTGGTGCCCAGGCGCGGCACCTTGAGGATGCTCTCGCGGTTGCGGAACGGCCCGTTGCCATCGCGGAACTCGACGATATTGCGCGCCAGCGTGCTGTTCAGGCCCGACACCCGCGCCAGCAGCGCCGCGGAGGCCGTATTGACGTCCACACCCACGGCATTGACGCAATCCTCGACGGTCGCATCCAGCGCGCGCGCCAGGGCGCGCTGATTCACATCGTGCTGGTACTGCCCGACGCCGATCGCCTTGGGTTCGATCTTCACCAGTTCGGCCAGCGGATCCTGCACGCGCCGGGCAATCGACACCGCGCCGCGCAGGCTGACATCCAGCTCCGGGAATTCGGCCGCGGCAAACGCCGAGGCGGAATACACCGAAGCGCCCGCCTCGCTGACCACGACCTTGGCCAGCTTGCGCTGCGGCGCCTGCGCCGTGATGCGCTTGATCAGTTCGCCCGCCAGCTTGTCGGTCTCGCGGCTGGCCGTGCCGTTGCCGATGGAAATCAGCTCGACGCCATGACGGAGGGCAAGGCTGGCCAGCGTGGCCAGAGACCCCTCCCAGTCGTTGCGCGGCACATGCGGATAAATCGTCGCGGTCTCAAGCAGCTTGCCGGTGGCATCCACCACCGCCACCTTGCAGCCGGTGCGCAGGCCGGGGTCCAGA
>JAJTHX010000391.1 GCA_021300125.1 Betaproteobacteria bacterium
CGCTAAACAACATGGCCCGGGTGCTGCTAGTACTGGGCCGCAAGGCAGAAGCGGAAAAGCTCGCAGCGCACTCCGCGGCGATCCACCAGGGCAAGGGCGGGCGCAAGTAGGCGTACCCCGCCGACGGTTTCAGGCGGTGGGCCGCCAGCTGAACGTGGCGTGAAATTCCGTGCAGTCACCAACCTCGACGTGCTCAACAGCCGAGGCGCGCGGCCCGCGCCTGGCGCATTCGATCAGTTCCGCCACCGCTTCCGGAGTGCCGCAAACGACGACCTCGACACTGCCGTCGAGCCGGTTGCGCACCCAGCCACCGACGCCGTGCTGCGCGGCCTTGTATTCAATGTAATTGCGATAGCCGACGCCCTGCACACGGCCGTCAATGCGCAGATGGCGCGAGATCCTGTGGTCCATGATTACCCTGCAAGCCTTGCGGTCATCGGGTCCGCGGAGTAGGCTCCCCGGAGTCATTGCTAAGTCATTGATAATTTTATTTTATTTTTTGATTGGCTGTGCTTATCCCGGTGTCCGGGGTGCGCGCTGCCTGATCGCCGCCGCGGGAAACCAGCAGCCATGACCGAGTTCGCAAGCAGATACCGGGGTGATTTGTTCGGCGGCCTGACCGCCGCCATCGTCGCGCTGCCACTGGCGCTGGCTTTCGGTGTGGCCTCGGGTGCGGGTGCGCTGGCGGGCTTGTGGGGTGCGATACTGGTCGGCTTCCTCGCCGCGGTGTTTGGCGGCACCTGCCACCAGGTGTCCGGCCCGACCGGACCGATGACCGTGGTGATGGCGCTGATCATCGGCCAGCTCGGCGGCAACCTTGCGCTGGCTTTCGCCGTGGTGGTCTGCGCCGGTGCACTGCAGATCGTGTTCGGGCTTGCCCGCCTCGGCCAGTACGTGAAGCTGGTGCCGCATCCGGTGGTGTCCGGCTTCATGAGCGGCATTGGCGTGATCATCATCGTGCTCCAGCTTGCCCACGGCCTCGGCCACGAGCCGCCACAGGGCGAGGTGATCGAGAAGCTGGCCGCGCTGCCGGCGATGGTGGCCGCACCCGGCTACGAGGCGCTGCTGCTGTGCCTGTTCTGCCTCGGGGTGATGATCTTCACGCCGCGGCGCATCGCGACAGTGGTGCCGCCGCCGCTGATCGCGATCGTGCTCGGCACCCTGGCCGGCGTGTTCCTGTTTCCCGGGGCTGCGGTGATCGGCGAGATTCCCACCGGTTTTCCGCAGTTCAGCTGGCCCGAGCTGAGCCTCGCCGACATGCCGACGGTGCTGCGCTATGCGCTGATCCTCGCCTTTCTCGGTTCAATCGACTCGCTGCTGACTTCGCTGGTCGCGGACAGCGTGACCCGCACCTACCACGATTCGAACCGCGAGCTGGTGGGCCAGGGCATCGGCAACATGGCGGCGGGGCTGTTCGGCGGCATCGCCGGCGCCGGCGCCACGATGCGCACGCTGGTCAACATCCGCGCCGGCGCCACCTCACGGCTGTCCGGCGCCTTCCATGCGCTGATCCTTCTGGCGGTGGTGCTCGGTTTCGGCGGCGCTGCAAGCCATGTGCCGCTGGCGGTACTCGCCGGCATCCTGCTCAAGGTCGGCTACGACATCATCGACTGGCCATACTTGAAGCGCTGCCGCATCGCGCCGCGCGGCGACGTGGTGGTGATGTTCGTGACGCTGGCGATCACCGTCTTCATCGACCTGATGACCGCGGTCGCGGTGGGCGTGGTGATGGCCTCGCTGCTGTTCGTCGCGCGCATGGCGGATGTGCAGATGCAGGGTGCGCGGGTGACCCGCGGCAACGAGCAGGGCGCCGGCCTGGCGCCAGACGAGGCGGCGATACTCGATGCTGCTGGCGGCCGCATTGTGGTGTTCCAGATCGAGGGGCCGCTCAGCTTTGGCTGCGCCCGTGACGTGTCGCGGATGATGCAGTCCACCAGCGGCCGCGACGCTCTGGTGGTGGACCTGTCCGCGGTGCCGTTCATGGACACCAGCGCGGCGATGGCGCTGGAGGAAGTGATCATCGGCATGCGCGAGAAGAACGACCGGGTGATCCTGTGCGGCATGCGCCAGCCGGTACGCGATACCCTCGAAAAAACCGGCGTGCTGGCGCAGTTGCAGGAAGGCCAGGTCGCAGCAAGCCGGCTGCAGGCGCTGCAATCGGCGCGCGGTTTCCTGACCGCCGCCTGAGCCTGTGCAGCCCGGCCCGATCGCCGGGGATCAGTTGCTGCGGTACTTCCTGACCATCGCCTCGTCGAGTTCGATGCCGAAGCCGGCACCTTGGGCGACTTGCATGATGCCGTCCCTGATCGGCGGGCGGTTCACCCACATCTTCTGCCATACCGGATCGCGCTGCGGGTCGGCAAAACACTCGGCATAGGTGCCGTGGGGCACCGCGGCGAGCAGGTGGGTGGCGATCTGAGCCTCTTCATGGTGGGCCATGTCGATGCCCGCCGCGGCGCAGAGGCCGGCGGCGCGCAGCCAGTCGGTGACGCCGCCGCCTTCGGAGGCATCGTAGTTGACGTAGTCCACCGCGCCGGCATCGATCAGGCGGCGGATCGCGTGGCTGGTGATTTCACACTGGCCGGCGGTGACCGGCATCGCGATTGCCTGGCGCACGCGTGCCATCTGCGCCGCGTCGTCATACCAGTGGCAGGGTTCCTCGAACCAGCGGATGTTGTGGCGCTCGACCAAACGCGCGAAACGGATCGCGTCTTCCG
>JAJTHX010000053.1 GCA_021300125.1 Betaproteobacteria bacterium
ACCGACCCCAGTGTCGGCCTACCTGCATTCGGCGACGATGGTGAAGGCCGGCGTGTTTCTGCTGGCTCGTCTTTACCCGGTGCTCGGCAACAGTGCCGAATTCGAGTACATCGTGTCTTCGGTCGGCCTTGTGACATTGGTTTTTGCTGCCTATGTCGCGGCATTCAAGCATGATCTCAAGGGTTTGCTTGCCTATTCCACAATCAGCCACCTGGGACTGGTCACTTTCCTGCTCGGGCTCGACTCGCCGCTGTCAGCGGTCGCGGCGGTTTTTCATATCATCAACCATGCCACTTTCAAGGCTTCTCTTTTCATGGCCGCCGGCATCATTGACCATGAGTGCGGTACGCGGGACATGCGTAAGCTCGCCGGCCTGTGGCGTTTCATGCCCCATACCGCAACCCTGGCAATGGTTGCGGCGGCTTCGATGGCCGGCGTCCCGCTGTTCAACGGATTCCTGTCAAAGGAAATGTTCTTTGCTGAAGCGCTCGAGCTGAATCACCTGCGAGTGCTGGGGCAGATTGCGCCGATAGCTGTGACACTGGCCGGGATTTTCAGCGTTGCCTACTCCGTTCGCTTTGTGCATGACGTGTTCTTCAATGGCGAGCCGCGGGGGCTTGACCGCCGCCCGCATGAACCGCCGCGTTACATGAAAGTGCCGGTGGAGATCCTGGTTGCGATCTGTATGGCTGTTGGCCTGTTTCCCGCCTATACCGTGGGTCCTCTGCTCGGAGCCGCTTCGCGTGACGTTTTCGGCGCCCCGTTGCCGGCTTACGACATTGCGATCTGGCATGGTTTCACGATGCCGCTTGCAATGAGCGCCTTGGCAATCGCTGGTGGCATCCTGATGTACTGGCTTCTGCAGCGGCAGTTCAATCTGCACCTGCATGCATCCGCCAGATGGACTGCTCGCCTTTTTTTCGAGCGCGGGCACGAGGGACTGGTGAGGGCTGCTGCCTGCTTGACCCAAACGCTCGACAACGGTTCCCTGCAACGCTACATGGCGCTGCTGCTCGCGGCAATCCTGGCTCTTGGATTTATCCCCTTCCTTGGCGGCGGATATTCGGCCGGAGCAGCAAATACTGCCGCGCCCACCGCGCTGGCGATGACGGTCTGGGCCTGCGCGGTGGCTGCGGCGATTGCCACGGTGCTGCTGCACCGGCAGCGCCTGGTTTCAGTGGTGCTTGTAGGAGTTGTTGGGCTTGCGGTATCGCTTGCTTTTGCCTGGTTCTCCGCACCCGATCTTGCTTTGACGCAACTGAGCGTTGAGGTTGCCAGCACCGTGCTGCTGCTGATGGCCCTTGCGCTGCTGCCCCAGACGGCACCCGCTGAGTCCGCAACGGCGAGGCGCCTGAGAGACGCGGTGATTGCCGTCGCGGCCGGCAGTGGCGTTGCCGCACTGGCGTGGGCGGTGCTGACCCGGCCACATGAAACGATATCCTGGTATTTCCTTGAACAGAGTGTACCGAAGGGTGGAGGCAGCAATGTCGTGAACGTGATCCTCGTGGATTTCCGCGGATTCGACACCTTCGGCGAAATCATCGTGCTCGGCATCGCCGCCGTCGGGGTTTCGGTCCTGCTCAGGGGCATGCAGGTACAGCGCGATGCAGGCACTGCAGGCAATCTTGTCCTGTTGTCTATGGCCGCGCGTGCACTGCTGCCATTTGCTCTGCTGGTCACCGCCTATCTGTTCATCCGCGGACACAACCAGCCGGGCGGCGGCTTCATCGCGGGGCTTGTCACCGCGATTGCCCTGATCGTCCAGTACATGGCCCATGGTTATGCCGAAACGACGCGGCGGCTGCGACCCGCTTTCAGCCGTATGATCGGCGCCGGCGTTCTTGCTGCGGGCATCACCGGAATCGTAAGCTGGCTGTTCGCGGCACCCTTCCTGACCAGTGCCACAGGATATCCGCGACTCCCGCTGCTGGGTGAAGTGCCCCTAGCCAGCGCCATGGCATTCGATCTCGGTGTTTATCTGACCGTGGTTGGGGCGACGCTGCTGACCCTGACCGCACTTGCTGGAAGCGGGCGCGATACATTCCCGCAGAAAGAGGCGGGGCGCTGATGGAATGGCTGCTCGCCAGCGCGATTGGCGTGATCACCGCCTGCGGTGTCTATCTGGTCCTGCGCGCCCGCACATTCTCCGTTGTTCTGGGGCTATCCCTGCTCGGCTATGCTGCGAATCTTTTCATCTTCGCAATGGGGAGGCTTGTCAGCGCCGCTCCGCCGGTGATTACCGCAGGTGCCGCCGCTTATGCCGACCCGCTGCCCCAGGCGCTGGTGCTGACCGCAATCGTCATCGGTTTCGGCATGACTGGATTCGTGGTGGAACTCGCCTTGCGGGCCAGCCGCGAAACCGGTAGCGACCACGTGGACGGCAATCCCGGGCGCGACGAAAAGGAGGGCACATGAACCATCTGGTTGTGATGCCCATACTGCTCCCAGCGCTGGCAGCAGGGCTGCTGCTGGCAGTCGGAGACCGGAGGCTGACAGCCACCCGAATTGTCAGCCTTGCGGCGACGCTGCTGACTGCAGTCTGTGCGGCCATGCTCATGGCGCAGGCAGCGACCGGCATGCATCAAGTGTATCTGCTGGGAGATTGGCCTGCGCCATTCGGTATTGTCCTTGTGCTGGACAGGCTATCGGCCCTGTTGCTGCTGCTGACAGGCATTGTGGCGGTTGCCGCCTGCACCTATGCGGCTTGTGGCTGGGACTCGCGCGGAGGGCATTTCCATGTGCTCTTTCAGTTCCAGCTGATGGGGCTGAACGGTGCATTCCTGACAGGTGATCTGTTCAACCTGTTCGTGTTCTTCGAGGTCCTGCTGATCGCCTCGTACTGCCTGCTACTGCACGGTCTGGGTTTGCCGCGGTTGCGTGCGGCGATGCATTACGTGTTGCTGAACTTGACCGGCTCTGCGGTGTTCCTGATCGCGGTAAGCCTGCTTTACGGCGTTACCGGCACCCTCAACATGGCGCATCTTGCCGAGCGCTTGACCCAGTTACCGCCGGTTGATGTGCCCCTTGCCCATGCCGCAGGCCTGATTCTGCTCGGGATTTTCGGGCTCAAGGCCGCGTTGCTACCGCTGCATTTCTGGCTGCCGGCCGCGTATTCCAGCGCTTCCGCACCGGTGGCCGTGCTCTTCGCTATCATGACCAAGGTCGGTGTCTATGCCATCGTGCGCGTGTCGACACTGGTTTTTGGCGCAGACGGCGGGATTGCGCATTTCGCGCCGTGGCTGCTGCCGGTTGCGCTCACCACGCTGGCTGTCGCCGCGCTTGGAGCCCTTGCCGCCGAGAGGCTTTCCGCATGCGCCGCCTACCTGACCGTCGGCTCCGTCGGCACCATGCTTGCCGCTTTCGCAACCGGGGGCGCCGAAGCCCTCGCCGCAGCCTTGTTCTATCTCGTGCACAGCACTTTCGGCGCTGCTGCGCTTTTTCTCTTGGCCGAACTGGCGGGGCGCAGGCGCGGTGCCGCGGGGGATGCCATAGGCTCGGGCGATGTGACGGTCAACTGTGCGCTGCTGGGTGTCACCTTCCTGCTGGTGGCCGCCAGTGTCGCCGGCCTGCCGCCGACATCGGGTTTTCTCGGCAAACTGATGATTCTGCAGGCAGTGCGGGAAACACCCGCGGCCGCATGGATATGGCTGGTGATCCTTGCTGCCGGCCTGATTACGCTGCTGGCCTGCGTGAGGGCCGGCATCTCGCTGTTCTGGGATGGAAAGCAGGAGCGAGCAGGCAATGTTGCCGAGCCAAGCTCGGCTGAATGGACGCCTCTGGTCCTGCTCGTTGCCTGCAGCATGCTGCTGATGGTGGCAGCGGCACCGGTCAAGCGCCATATTGATGCGACGGCGGCCCAGATTACAGACCGCGCCGACTACATCGCCGCAGTTCTGGGTGCGTCCCCCGAACGTGCACCGCGAGCGCTCCGTGAAAGGGGGGGGCAGTGAAACGTCTGCTGCCGTTTCCGCTGCTGAGCGCAGCCCTCGCGGCCGCCTGGCTCGCTCTTGCGGGAGAGTTTTCGTTCGCCCAGGGGCTTCTTGCGGCCGCTCTTGCCGCGATCATTCCTCTCGCTGTGTCACGCTTTCTTGATCACCTTCCGCGCATTGCTTCACCCGGCGCCGCGTTGCGCCTG
>JAJTHX010000170.1 GCA_021300125.1 Betaproteobacteria bacterium
CCGACCTTCCGCGAGCAGGGTACCGATGCCACATTCTCGAACTATCGCGGGCTGATCGCCGGCAAGGGCCTGCCGGCGAACGCGCTGGCGTACTGGGAGCGCACGTTTGCCGCGCTGGACAAGGACCCGGCCTGGCGCGCCCACCTCGAAACCAACCAGTGGGTGCCCAATTTCACCAACAGCCGCGAGACCCTCAAGTATTGGGAGGGCCTGGACGCGCAGGTGCGCGACACGC
The DNA here is from genome assembly GCA_021300125.1 of Betaproteobacteria bacterium. Classification (GTDB taxonomy): domain Bacteria; phylum Pseudomonadota; class Gammaproteobacteria; order Burkholderiales; family SG8-41. Next base: position 236 of record JAJTHX010000170.1, read on the forward strand.
TCGATACCCTGGGCCTGCTGAAACGCTAGAACAACATGGACCTGCGACTGCGCGGCCAGACCGCGCTGATTACCGGCGGCTCGCGCGGCATCGGCCTCGGCGTCGCCAGACTGCTGGCCGAGGAGGGCTGCCGGCTGCACCTGGTGTCGCGCAAGCCGGAATATCTCGAAGCCGCGAAACAGCAGATCGTCGCCGGATTCGGCGCCGAGGTGCAGTGCCATGCTGTCGATCTGTCGAAGCCGGATGCCGCGGTGAAACTCGCGCAGGAACTGCGCGGCGTGGACATCCTGATCAACAACGCCGGCTCGATTCCGCAGGGGGCGCTGGCCAAAATTGACCAGGACGCGCTGGAGGCGGCATGGTCGCTGAAGCTGTTCGGCTTCCTGAATGTGGCGCGTGAAATCTACACCGCGATGTGCGAGCGCAGAAGCGGGGTCATCGTCAACGTCATCGGCGCTTCGGGCGAACGTCCCCGCGCCGATTACATTGCCGGCAGCATGGCCAATGCCGCACTGGTGGCGATGTCGCGTGCACTCGGTGCCGAAAGCCCGAAGTACGGCGTGCGCGTGGTCGGCCTCAATCCGGCGGCGACCGAAACCGAACGCCAGACCGTGCGCTGGCAGGCGCGGGCGGAGAAGGAACTGGGTGATGCCAGCCGCTGGCGCGAGCTGACGAGGGGCTATCCCTTCGGCCGGCTCGCCACCGTGGACGAGATTGCCAGCGCCATCGTGTTCCTTGCCTCGGGCCGTGCCAGCTACATCAGCGGCACCATCCTCACCGTGGACGGCGGTCGCTCCTACCGCGATCAGTAATCGCGGCGTTGTTCGCCGCTGCAGCCTGCGCGCCGCGCCCAGGCCGCGGTGGTCCAAAACATGGCGGTTATTTCAGCGCGGGCGCAGACATGCGGGCGCTCCCAGTGTGAAAATGGCGGCCCGCGCGCGCCGCCCCGGCGCCGCACAAGTCCATGAATACCCCCCATGAATTTTCCTGATCAATGGAAGGGCGAGCTCAGGGTCGGCGCCGATCGCTACGCCTGTTGTGACCTGCATGCGCTGGAGCGCGAGCCTGGACTGACCGGACTCGCCCATCTGCCATTCACGCTGCGCATCCTTGCCGAAAATCTGGCGCGCCATTTCGACAGTGGTGGCGTCGATCGCGGCATGCTCGAGCGCATGGCCCGCGGCGAGCGCGGTTTTGAAATGCCGTACCGGCCGGCGCGCGTGCTGCTGCAGGACCTGCTCGGCGTGCCGGTGATGGTGGACCTCGCCGCGCTGCGCGATGCGGTGGCTGCTGCAGGTGGTGACCCGCGCACGGTCAACCCGGCAATCCCCGTGGATTTTGTGGTGGACCACTCGCTGATCGCCGATGTCTCGGGTTCAAAGGACTCGGCGCGGCTCAATTCCGAAATCCAGTTCCAGCGCAACCGCGAGCGTTTTGCGTTCCTCGCCTGGTGCCAGGGGGCTTTCGACAATTTCCGCGTGGTGCCGCCGGACAGCGGTATCGTGCACCAGATCAACCTCGAGCGCCTGGCGCGCGGCGTGTGGACGCGTGAACAATCGGGGGTGCTGCCGCTGGCCTATCCCGATACGCTGGTGTGCAACGACAGCCATACCCCGATGGTCAGCGGCATCGGCGTGCTCGGCTGGGGCGTCGGCGGCATCGAGGCCGAGGCCGCGATGCTGGGGCGTGCCCTGTCGCTGCGGGTGCCCGAGGTGCTGGGTGTGCGCGTGAGCGGCGAACTGCCGCCCGGCGCCACTGCCACCGACCTGGTGCTGACCGTGACTGAATTGCTGCGCAAGACCGGCGTGGTCGGCAAGCTGGTGGAGTTTTACGGCCCGGGGCTGGAGCGCCTGCCGGTCGCCGACCGCGCGACGCTGGCGAACATGGCGCCGGAGTATGGCGCGACCTGCGTGTATTTTCCCTTCGACCGCCCATGCCTCGACTACATGGCTTTCACCGGCCGCGAGCCGGCCACGCTGGCGCTGGTCGAGGCCTATGCCAGGGCGCAGGGCCTGTGGCGCGACGCCGATACGCCGGCGCCGCGTTTTGACGCCACTATCGAGCTTGACCTCGGCAGCGTTGAGCGCTGTATCGCCGGTCCGCGTCGGCCGCAGGAGCGCATCGCACTGCCGCAGGCGGCGCGCCAGTTTGCCGCGGACCTGCCGACCCTGGCGCGCGGCAAGCGCAATACGCCATTGCAGCCTGTCGCGGTGGCGGGGCGCGACCATGGCCTCAGCGACGGCGACGTGGTGATCGCGGCGATCACCAGCTGCACCAACACGTCCAATCCGGCGAACATGATTGCTGCCGGCCTGCTCGCGCGCAACGCGGCGGCGCAGGGTTTGCGCGCGCAGCCCTGGGTCAAGACTTCGTTTGCGCCGGGTTCCAAGGTGGTGATGGCTTATCTCGAACGCGCAGGGCTCGTTGCGCCACTGGAGGCGCTGGGTTTCCATCTCACCGGCTTCGGCTGCACGACCTGCAATGGCAATTCCGGGCCTCTCGATGCCGGCATTGAGGCGGCGATCCGCGAGCATGAGCTGGTGTCGGTGGCGGTGATTTCCGGCAACCGCAATTTCGAGGGGCGCGTGCATCCGCATGCGCGTGCCGCCTATCTCGCCTCGCCGCCGCTGGTGGTGGCCTATGCCATTGCCGGCACCATGCGGCGCGATCTCGATGCCGAACCCCTGGGTCTCGGAAGCAATGGCAAGCCATTGTTTCTGAAAGATATTTGGCCATCACCGGAGGCGGTCGCACAAACCCTCGCGCAATGCCTGAGCCCGGCCCTTTACCGCGACAGCTATGCCCGCCTGTTCGAGGGCAGCGCCGAGTGGCGCGCGCTGCGCGGCGCGGCCAGCGACCGCTACGACTGGAAGCCTTCGAGCACCTTCCTGCGCCGGCCGCCGTTTTTCGACGGGGTCCCGGCGCAGCCGCGGCCGCTGCAGGCGCTCACCGGCCTGCGCGCGCTGGCGGTGCTCGGCGACATGGTCACCACCGACCACCTGTCGCCCAACAACACCATCGCTGCGAGCAGCGTTGCCGCGCGCTACCTCGGCGAGCAGGGCGTGCAGCCTGCGGATTTCCAGACTTACGGCTTCCGTCGCGGCAACCATGAGGTGGCGATCCACGGCACCTTTGCCTCGGGCCGCCTGCGCAATGCGCTGGCGCCAGGCCGCGAAGGGCCGTGGACCACGCTGCAGCCCGAATGTGAAGTGCTGCCGATTTTTGACGCGGCCGAGCGCTACCGCAGCCGCGGCGTGCCGCTGGCAGTGTTTGCCGGGCGCGAGTATGGCGCGGGGTCCTCGCGCGACTGGGCGGCGAAAGGGCCGGCGCTGCTGGGCGTGCGCCTGGTGGTGGCGGAGAGCTTCGAGCGCATCCACCGCGCCAACCTCGTCGGCATGGGTGTACTGCCGCTGGAACTGGTCGGGCTCCGCTGTGCGGATCTTGGACTCGACGGTCGCCAGACCTTTGACCTGGTCGGCGCCGGCGACCGCCTGCAGCCGGGCGCGTTGCTGACGCTGGCGATCATCGGCGAGGACGGATCCCGGCGCGAAATCCCGGTGAAATGCCGCATCGATAGCGAGGAGGAACTGCAGTTTTACCGCCATGGCGGGCTGCTGCCCTGCGTCTATCGGGAACTGATCGGACGCCAGGCGCCGAAAGCCGCCTGAGGCGATCCGCTGCAGGGCTCACATGGTGAACAGGCACAGCGGTAGCGGGGTGTCAGCGGGTTAAAATTCCAAGCTTTGCCGCCGGCCGGAATCGGGCGGCGTCTTTCCTGAACAGAGGGGGTTCGATGGGCCACACCATCGCCGAGAAGATTCTCGGCAGTCATGCCGGCGGCAAGCCGGCCAAAGCGGGCGAAATTGTCGTCGCCGACGTCGATTTCGCGATGATCCACGATGCCCGTGCCGGCAACGCGCTGAAGATGATCGAGAAGCTGGGTGCGAAATCCCTGCCGCATGTGAAGCGCACCGCGCTGGTGCTCGACCACTATTCACCGCCACCCAACATTGAAGCCGCCAACGTCCATGTCGAGATGCGCGCCTTTGCCGAAAAGCACGGCTCGCCGCTGTATGACGTCGGTGACGGCATCTGCCACCAGGTGTTGCCCGAGGGCGGCCACTTGACCTGCGGCGACCTCGTCGTCGGCACCGATACCCATTCCACCACCTACGGCGCGTTCAATGCCTTCGGCACCGGCGTTGAGGGTACCGACGTCTCCGCGGTGATGATGACCGGCAAGCTGTGGTTCCGCGTGCCCGAGACCATCCGGATCGACCTCAACGGGCCGTTGCAGCCAGGCGTGTGGGCCAAGGACGTGACGCTGGCGATGCTCGGCAGGCTGCGCGCCGAGGGCGCCAACTACATGGCGCTGGAATACGCCGGCAGCGGCGTGTCGGCGATGGCCATTGACGACCGGATGACGTTATCGAATCACGCCGCTGAACTCGGCGCCAAGGCGGCGATCCTCGAGGCCGACGAGAAAACCTTCGCCTGGCTCAAGGCCCACGGCGCGGCGACCCCGAAACCGGTCAAGGCCGATGCCGATGCGGTGTATGCCCAGCGCATCGTTCTCGATACCGTGAACCTGGCGCCGCAGGTGGCGCGCCAGCACCACATCGATGACGTCGTCGCGGTGCCCGACGTGCAGGGACAGAAAATCCAGGTCGCGCTGATCGGCACCTGCACCAACGGCCGGCTGGACGACATCCGCCAGGCCGCGGCCATCCTCAAGGGCAAAAAACTTGCCAGGGGCGTGCGCATGATCGTGACCCCGGCCTCGCGAGCGATCTACCTCGCGGCGATGCGCGAAGGCTTGTTTGAAATCCTCACCGCGGCGGGTGCTTCGGTGGAAGCTGCGGGTTGCGGCACCTGCGTCAACATCACCGGCCACTACATCGCCGGCGACAGCCAGGTGGTGATTTCCAGCGCCAACCGCAATTTCAAGGGCCGGCTCGGCAACCCGAAGTCGGAGATCTGGATCGGCTCGGCGGCAACGGTGGCGGCTTCCGCGCTGACCGGTGTCATCACCGATGCGCGCACGGTCGCCGGCGGCGACTGGCGTGCTGCTGCTTGAGCTTGGACAAACATCTTTCACTGCCAAGACGCCAAGAGCGCCAAGATAAAAACTGAACTGGCCCAATGTTATTGATTGTGACGGGTTTTCTTGGCGCCTTGGCGGTAAAAAAGGACTGAAACATGAACATCATCAAAGGCAGTGCACGGGTGCTCGGCGACGAAGTCAGCACCGACATCCACTGTTCCAGCAAATACCTGCCGGGCAAGGACACCGCGTTCATCGCGACGGTCGCTTTCGACAACGTGGCGCCGGGATTTGCCAAGTCTTTCGTCAAGGGCGACGTGATCGTCGCCGGTGCGAACTTCGGCATCAACTCCTCGCGCGAGCAGGCGGTGCACGTGATGCACCGCATGGGCGTGGCGGCCATTGTCGCGCCGAGTTTCGGCCGCCAGTTCTACCGCAACGCGATCAACAACGGCATGCCGGTGGTCGAGTGCGACATCGCCGGCATCGCCGCCGGTGACGCGATCGAGATCGACCTGGTCGCTGGGCGCATCGCGGTGCCGGCGAAAAACATCCTGCGCACGGTGCCGCCGCTGCCGCCGGCCCTCGGTGCGCTGCTGCAGGCGGGCGGGCTGATTCCTTTCCTGCAGAAACACCCGGACTGGAACATCGCCGGGGCCCGGGCGTGAACGGGATCCGGGCATGAACCTGAAAATCGAGCGCGTCGAGGTATTCGGCGTCGCCATGCCGCTGGTGATGGAGTTCAAGAACGCCTACCTGTCGAAGTCGGTGGTGAAAAGCGCCGTGGTGCGTGTTACCGCCACCGGCGGCGCTGTGGGCTACGGCAACATGGACCCCACGCCCGGCTACACCACCGAGACCATCGAGGACAGCCTGCGCATGATCCGCGGCCGGCTGGCGCCGGCGGTGATCGGCATGGACCCGACCAACCTGCACCAGATCAATGCCCGCATCGACGCGGTGACGCCGGGTTTCCTCGACGCGAAATCGACCATTGACATGGCCTGCACCGACCTCTCGGCGCGGGTGGCAGGGGTGGCCGTCCATACCTGGCTCGGCGGCGCGGTGAAGGATCGCCTGAGTTTCAACGCCTGGATCGGCATCCTGCCGCCGGACGAGGCGGCGAGGCAGACCAAGGGCTGGCAGGACCAGGGGTTCCACTCCTGCAAGATCAAGGTCGGCGCCGACATCAAGGCCGACCGCGACCGTGTGAAGGCGGTGCGCGAGGCGGTCGGTCCTGATTTCCAGATCCGCATCGATGCCAACGCCGGCTACGATGCCGATACCTCAATCGCATTGGCCGAACTGGTGGCGCCGTTCAAGCTGCAGTTGTTCGAGCAGCCGGTGCCGGCCGACGACCTCGCCGGGATGGCGCGGGTGCGCAAGGCGGCGAACGGGGTGGGCCTGTCGATCATGGCCGACGAATCGGTGCTCGACCATGCCAGCCTGATCAACATCATCCGCATGGACGCCGCCGACATCGTCAAGGTCAAGGTGATGAAGCAGGGCGGCTTCCTGAATACGCGGCGCATGATTGCCACCGCCGAGGCAGCAGGCATCCGCTGCGTGGTGGGCCACGGCTTCGGCCTCGGCGTGAACACCATGGCGGAGGTGATGCTCGCCGCGACTTCGAATAACGTCATTGACGGCCTCGAATGCGTCGGGCCGCTGAAGACCAAGGATGATGTGGTCACGCAGAAGATGGACCAGAGCAGGGGCAGCATCGTGCTGCCGCAGGGCCCGGGCCTCGGTGTTACGCTGGACGATGCCAAGCTAGCGCAGTACCGCTTCGAGATCCAGTGAGCCCAAGCCAAGAGCCATAACTGCGCCGTTTCCGGCGGCGCGCCGAGGAGGAGAAAAATAATGCAATTCAAACAATGGGTTATTGCGGCAACCGTGGCCTGCGTGCCGTTCCCGGCGCTGGCGCAGTCCTGGCCGGCGCGACCGGTGACGATGCTGGTGTGGTCGGCGGCGGGTTCGCCGGTGGACATCTATGGCCGCACACTCGCCCGGCTGCTCACCGCCGAGCTGGGTCAGAACGTGGTGGTGGAAAACCGTACCGGCGGTTCCGGCATCGTGATGGTCAATTCGCTGGTGCGCGCGCCGGCCGACGGCTACACCATTGCCGCCAACACGCTGTCGCTGGCGACGCTGTTCAGCGAGAAGACCGCGCAGTTCAAGCTCGATGACCTGCAGATGGTGGCGCGCTCTCAGATCGATCCCTACGGGCTGATCGTGCACACCTCCACGCCGTTCAAGACCATCGAGCAGTTTGTCGCCTTCGCGCGCAAGAAGCCCGGTTACCTCAATGTGGCCGGGCCGTTTGCGATCAGCTCGCACCGCGTGGCCTGGGAGGTGTTTGCCGATGTCGCCAAGTTCAGGACCACCTGGGTGCCTTATCCCGGTGGCGGCCCGGCGCTGACGGCGATTGCCGGCGGCCACGTGGATGCTGCGGCGACCAATCCCGGCAACGTGAAGCCGATGATCGACGCCGGCAAGGTGCGCGTGATCGCGGTGTCGTCGGAGAAGCGGCTGGAGGACTTCCCCGACGTGCCGACCTATAAAGAAAAGGGCTGGGACGTGGTGCGTTACCAGTGGCGCGGCATCATGGTCCGCGCCGGCACGCCGCGGCCGGTGGTGGACCGCCTGGCCTCGGCGATCCAGAAGGCGCAGCAGGCGCCGGCCTGGAAAACCTATCTGCAGCAGGTGTCACAGCTCGACGGCTTCCAGGGTCCCGAAGCCTTCCGCGCGCAGCTGCTGCAGGACATCAAGGAAACCGAAGCGGTGAAGAAAAAGCTGGGGCTGGTGGAAACCCAGTGAAAAGTGAAGAGTGCAAAGTGCAAAGTGCAAAGTGCAAAGTGCGGAATTAACAGGATGGACAGTATTGCAGGATAAAAGCGGGATCAATACGGGAACCATGATGGCGAAATTGACGGTACGGCAGCAGTTGCGCAAAAGGCTCATTGAGGGCGGCATGATCGTGGCGCCGGGGATTTACGACGCCTACGGCGCGCGGATGGTGCAGCAGGCGGGATTTGAGGCGGTCTACATGACCGGCAACGGCGTTTCCGCCTGCCTGCTCGGCCAGCCCGATGTCGGCATGGTGGACCTGTCGCTGTTTGCCGCGCATGCGCATCGCGCTGCCGCCTGCGTCGAGATTCCGCTGATCTGCGATGCCGACACCGGCTACGGCAATGCGGTCAACGTGAAACACACCGTGCGCGAGTTCGAGGCCGCGGGTGTGGCGGCCATCCACCTGGAAGACCAGGTGATGCCCAAGCGCTGCGGCCACCTGCCGGGTTCGCGCCCGGTGGTGTCGCTGGCCGAGCACGCCGGCAAGATTGAGGCGGCGGTGGCGGCGCGGCGCGACCCGGATTTCATCATCATCGCGCGCACCGACGCGGCGACCGGACTCGGCCTCGATGAGGCCATCCGCCGCGGCCAGGCCTACCGCAAGGCGGGAGCTGATGTGGTGTTCGTCGAACTGAAGAACAGTCCAACCATCCTCGATGACCTCAGGCGCGTCACCGCGGAATCCGGCGCGCCCTGCCTGGTCAATATTGACGGCGGCGGCAAGCTCGGCGAGCTGACGGTGCCGGAAATCGAGGCCCTGGGTTTCCGCATTGCGATTTTCCCGGGGCTGGCGCGTAACGCCGCCGGCTTCGCCATCAGCGAGGCGCTGGGCAGCCTGAAGCGCGACGGCAACACCAGGGCCGTACGCGGGCGCATGTTGACGATGACGCAGTACAACGAAATTCTCGGCCTCGCCGATGTCGAAGACTGGGAGCGCCGCTACATGCAGGACCGGCAATAATTTGCCGGTGTTTCTGGTGTTTTTTTAAGTGTTTGATTTTATTAATTATTTTTAGTCTCTCAGTCTCAACGGAGTCCCCGCAATGGCCGCATCGCGCAGCAGGAAAAAAGTCCCCGCCCGCAAACCCGCCGCCGGCAAACCACGCGCGGCCGCCAAACCCGCCGCGCGCAAGTCCGCGGCGAAGCCGGCGAAACCCGCTGCCAATCCGCTGGGCCTGGAGAAAAAAGCGCCGGGCCAGTTCGACACGCTGCAGGAGATTGCGCTCGAGGCTTATCGCAAGATGCCGGCACCGGTATGGGATCACCTGATGGGTGGCGCTGACGCCGAGATGACGCTGCGCCGCAACCGCGCCGGACTTGATGGGCTGGCGCTGCGCCAGCGCGTGCTCGTGGATGTGCGCCAGATCGACATGAGCACCTCGCTGCTCGACCAGCGCATGGAGATTCCGGTGTTTCCGGCGCCGGTTGGCGGTTTCCTGAGCAAGGTGCATCACGAAGGCGGTCCGGCGGTCGCGCGCGCTGCCGTCTCGCGCGGCACCACGGCCTTTATCGCCACCGCGGCCAAGCCCAGCCTGGAGGCGGCGCAGGCGGCGGTGGACCGCAAGCTGGTGTTCCAGCTTTATGTACGCGGCGACCGCGGCTGGGTCGAAGGCGTGCTTGACCGCGTCAGGGCAGCCGGCTACGCCGCGCTGTGCGTGACGGTGGACCGCAATTATTACGGCCGCCGCGAACGCGACATCGTCAGCGGTCTGCCGGTGAAGGAGGGCTTCGGTGACCAGTCCTACCAGGCCAGCCTGAGCTGGAAGGACCTGGTGTGGATGAAGGAGCGCGTCGGCCTGCCGCTGATCGCCAAGGGTGTGGCCACAGCCGAGGATGCGGAACTGGCGGTTGAACATGGCGCCGATGTGGTCTATGTGTCCAACCACGGCGGCCGCCAGCTTGACCATGCGCAGGGCAGCATCGAGGTGCTGGAGGAGGTGGTGCGTGCGGTGGCCGGCCGGGCCGAGGTGCTCGCCGACGGCGGCGTGATGCGCGGCACCGACGTGGTGAAAATGCTCTGCCTCGGGGCGCGCGCCGTGGGCGTGGGCAAGCTGCTCGGTCTCGCGCTGTCCGCGGGCGGTGAGGCGGGAGTGGCGAGGATGCTCGAGCTGATGGAATCCGAGATCCGCCATGCGCTGGGCCTGATGGGGCTGACCTCGATCAAGCAGCTCGGTCCGCATTGGCTGCGCGAAGTGCCGGTGCTGGGCACGCCGAGTTCGGTCAGCGCCTATCCGCTGCTGGAGGACGCGGTTCGCCGCGGACGCTGAAAAGCACAATCAAATTTACAGGATGGACAGGATGAACAGGAACAACTTCAGGATCACGCTGGCCTTGGCTGTGTTGTGCAGCGCTTCTGCATGGCCGGCGCTGGCGGCTGAGAGCTATCCCTCGCGTCCCCTGCGCATGGTGGTGCCGTTCGCACCCGGCGGTGCTTCGGACCTGATTGCCCGGCTGGCGCAGCCGCGGCTCGCGCAGGAACTGGGCCAGCAGGTGGTCATCGACAACCGTTCCGGCGCCTCCGGCAATATCGGCGTCGAGGTTGCGGCCAAGGCACTGCCCGACGGCTACACCATGCTGCTCGGCAATGTCGGCACCATGGCAATCAACCCCAGCATCTTCCCCAAGTTTCCGGTGCGGCCGGTGCGCGATTTCATCGCGGTGACCCAGGTCGTTGACGTGCCGGTGGGGCTGGCGGTGCATCCCTCGGTGCCGGTGAAGACCATGCCCGAGTTCATTGCCTATGCGAAGGCGCAGAAGGGCAAGCTCAATTTCGGATCCGCCGGATCGGGCAGCAACGGCCGGCTTGAAATGGAGCAGTTCATGCGGCTCGCCGGCATCGAGCTGACCCACATTCCGTACAAGGGCGGCGCCGGCGCTGCGGCCACCGCGCTGGTCGCAGGCGAGGTTGGCTTGGCATTTGTCAGCATTGCCTCGGTGATGCCGCACGTGAAATCAGGACGCCTGCGCATCCTGGGTGTCTCCGCGCCCCGGCGCATCGGCGCGCTGCCCGACGTGGCGATCATGCCGGAGCTCGGCTTCAAGGAAATGACCACCGGCTCGTGGCAGGGCGTCTACCTGCCGCTGGGCGCGCCCAAGGCTGCCATCGCCAGGCTGTTCGACGTCTGGCACAGGGCGATGGCCGACGCCGAGGTCACCCGCCGTGTCAACGAGAGCGGGGCCGAGGTCATCCTGAGCAAATCGCCGGCGGAGTTCGCGCAGTTCATGAAGCTGCAGAACGACCGCTTCGCGCTGGTGATCAAGCAGATCGGCGGCATCACTGAATAAACGGAAAGGATCCACATGTACAAGATCGGAATTCTTGAAGGTGACGACATCGGGCTCGAAGTGGTGCCGGAGTGCGTCAAGGTGATGAAGGCGGCCGCGGCGAAAGCCGGGCTGCAGATCGAGTGGCTGCCGCTGCCGATCGGCCGCAAGGGCCATGAAAGCCATGGCCACACCATGCCGCAGGTGACCGTGGATGCGCTGAAGACCGTGGACGGCTGGGTGCAGGGCCCCATTGGCCACAACATGTATCCCCGCAACGACAACACCTGGATCAATCCGCCGCTGCGCAAGAAGTTCGAACTCTTCGCCAACGTCAAGCCGGTGAAGTCGTATCCAAACCTGCCGTCGCTGCACAAGGATGTGGACATCGTGTTCCTGCGCGAGACCACCGAGGGCATGCAGTCGAGCAGCGTGGTCTACGCCGGCACCGGCGAGTTCCAGCCCAACGAGGACATCGCCGTGGGCATGCGTGTGGTCACGCGCAAGGGGGCAAGCCGTGTGGCCAAGGAAGCCTTCGAGATCGCGCGCACGCGCAAGCGCAAGAAGGTCACCGCGCTGCACAAGGAGCCGGTGTACCGGCTGGTCTGCGGCATGTTCGCGCGCGAATGCCGTGCGATGGCGAAGAATTATCCGGACGTCGAGTTCGAGGAAGTGCTGATCGACGGCTTCGCAATGAAGGCGGTGATGCGGCCGCAGCAGTATGATGTGGTGGTCACCACCAACCAGTTCGGCGA
>JAJTHX010000064.1 GCA_021300125.1 Betaproteobacteria bacterium
CCGGCGCTGCCGGTGGCGCCTACGCCGGACACCAGATCGAGAAAAACATGAAATCGACGACGCGTTATGACGTCATCGTCACCATGGATGACGGCAGCGTGCGCAGCTTCTCCTACGATGCCCAGCCCGCCTTCCAGGCCGGCACCAAGGTCAAAGTGGTCAATGGTGCACTGACTGCCGGCTGATCCGCCCTTTTCACCACTCCAGACCAGGCGCCCTCGCGGGGGCGCCTTTTTTTACGGCGCGCTCGCCAACCGACCATGGATCACCAGTGACAGGACCACCTTTCATGATTCCATAACCAATTGATTTATATGATATTTTTATTCAACCTACCATATACCCATGGTGGGTATGTACAATACGCGGCATGTCAGACAGCACTCCCAAAGACCCGCCCATCTCCGCCATGATCGAACTGCCGATCAGCGGCATGACCTGCGCCGCCTGCGCCGCACGCATCGAAAAAACCCTCAATCGCCTGCCCGGCGTCAGCGCGGCGGTCAACTTCGCGACTGAAAAAGCCCGCATCCAATACCCGCCGCCGCTGCAGCCGGCCGACCTGATCGCCGCGATACGCCGGGCCGGATACGACGCGCAGGAACCGCAGGCCGGGGGCGAGGCCCTGCGCAAGGCAGAACGCCTCGCCGCCTATCGCCGTGACCTGCGCCTGTTCACGGTCTCCGCATTGCTGACCCTGCCCTTTCTGGTGCTGATGCTGTACATGCTCGGGGGCGAGCATCATGCGCCATGGTTTCCGCCGATGGCGCAGCTGCTCCTGTCCGCGCCGGTGCAGTTCTGGATCGGCCGCCGCTTCTACTCCGGGGCTTGGCATGCGCTGCGGGGCGGCGGGGCCAACATGGATGTCCTGATCGCGCTCGGCACCAGCATGGCCTGGTTCTACAGCGCGGTGGTGGTGCTGGCCGGCCTCGACGGCCATCTCTATTTCGAAGCGGCCGTCAGCGTGATCACGCTGGTCTTCCTCGGCAAGCTGCTGGAATCGCGGGCGCGCGCCCGTGCCTCGGCCGCAATCGAGGAACTGATCAAGCTGCAGCCGCAGACCGCACATGTCGAGCGCGACGGCACCGTCATCGAAATTCCGGTGTCGCAACTGCAGGCCGGCGATCTCTATATCGTGAAACCAGGCGACGCCGTGCCGGTGGACGGCGTGGTGGTCGAGGGCCATTCCGACGTCGATGAATCACTGCTCACCGGCGAAAGCCTGCCCGTGACCAAGCAGGAAGGCAGCAGCGTCTTTGCCGCCACCCTCAATGGCCAGGGCCTGCTGCGCTGCCGGGCCACCGGCACCGGCAGCCACACCGCGCTCGCCGGCATCGTCCGCCTGGTTGAAGAAGCGCAGGGATCGAAGGCGCCGATCCAGCGCCTCGCCGACGTCATCTCCGGCGTGTTCGTGCCGGTTGTGGTTGTGATTGCCGTGATCACCTTCGCCGGCTGGTGGATTTTTTCCGGCTCACTGGCTGCAGCGCTGGTGCCGGCGGTGGCCGTGCTGGTCATCGCCTGCCCCTGCGCACTCGGACTGGCCACGCCGACGGCGATCATGGTCGGCAGCGGCGCCGGTGCACGCGCCGGTGTGCTGATCCGCAATGCCGAGGCGCTGGAACGGGCCGGCCATATCGATACCCTCGTGCTCGACAAGACCGGCACGCTGACGCGCGGCAAGCCTGCAGTCACGGATGTGCTGCCCGCCCTCGGTGCCGACCCGACGACACTGCTGCGGGTGGCCGTCTCGCTGGAGGCCGGCTCGGAACATCCACTGGCCCGTGCAGTGCTGGAGCACGCCAAAAGTCTCGGCATCACGGCTTCGCCGGTACACGATTTCCGGGCCGTTGCCGGGCACGGCGTGCAGGCCGTAATGGACGGCAAGCCGGCACTGCTCGGCTCGCCCGCATTCGTCCGCGCCGCCGGCATCAACCTCAAGGAGGCGACCGTCGAGCATCTGCAGAACCAGGGCAAGACCGTGGTCGGCGTCAGCCATGGCGGCCGCCTGCTCGGCCTGATTGCGATTGCCGATCCGCTGCGGGACACCTCGGCCGCGGCGGTTGCCGCGCTGAAAGACCTCGGCATTGAAGTCATCATGCTCACCGGCGACAACACACGCGCTGCGGCGCGCATCGCCAAAGAGGCCGGCATCACGCGATTCGAAGCCGAGCTGCTGCCGCAGGACAAGGCGCGCATCCTGCGCGAACTCGCGCAACAGGGCCGCCGCACCGGCATGATCGGCGACGGCATCAATGACGCGCCGGCACTGGCTGCGGCGGGCACCAGTTTCGCCATAGGCGCCGGCTCCGACGTCGCGATCCACGCCGCGGATGTCACGCTGATGCGCAGCGACCTGCTGAGCGCGGTCGATGCTGTGCTGCTGTCGCGCGCGACTTTCCGCAAGATCAAGCAGAACCTGTTTTTCGCCTTTTTCTACAACGTGCTGGGCATCCCTCTGGCCGCAGCCGGCCTGCTCAACCCGGTGATCGCCGGCGCGGCGATGGCGATGAGCTCGGTTTCAGTGGTCAGCAATTCGCTGCTGCTCAAGCGGTGGAAACCCCTTGAGCAGGCAGAGCGGCGTAAACAATAAACCGCAAAACAGGCTGAAATCCCCAGACTGCCTCCCCCAGACTGCCCCCTTTCACCAAGCCAGGGAATCCACCATGGAAAACATCACTCTCACTGTCGGCGGCATGACCTGCATGGGCTGCGTGTCCAGCGTCAAGCGCGTGCTCGCCGCCATCCCGGGCATCGCCAGTGCCGAGGTGACGCTGCAGCCCGGCCAGGCCACGGTCCGCTATGACCCGGCAAAGACCAGCCGCGATTCGATCAGCAACGCCATACGGGATGCGGGTTATGACGTCGCCTGAAACGCACTGCTTACACGACACCGGCGCCACCGATGAACGCCTGGTGGTGCAGCCGCAGAAGCCGGCGCTGATCAAGCGCCTGAACCGCATCGAAGGCCAGGTCAGGGGCGTGGCGCAGATGGTGCGCGAAGACCGCTATTGCATTGATGTGCTGACCCAGGTTGCCGCAGTGCAGTCTGCGCTTGATGCAGTGGCACTGCAGCTGCTGGAGGACCACACGCGCGGCTGTGTGGCGGGTGCGATCCGCGACAACCGGGGGGACCAGTCCATCGCTGAACTGATGGCCGTGGTCAGGCGTTTTGCGCGCTGACCCGCCTCAGTTCCAGATCTGCCACCAGGGTATCTTGCTGCGCCGCGGATCGCCCTTCAGGTAGGGACTGTTCGGAAAATTCTTCTTCAGCACGCGCTCGGCATCGTTGCGCAGGTCGGTGAGACCCATCGCATCGTAGGCACGGACCATGATCACGAGCCCCTCTTCGTTCGCCGGGGCGTTGGGATAGGTCTTGAGGGCATACTGGGCCCGGTTGACCGCGGCGACGTAAGCCTTGCGCTTCAGGTAATAGCGCGCGACATGGATCTCGTGTGAGGCAAGCGTATTGACCAGATAGGTCATGCGCTGCAGGGCATCCGGGGCATATTTGCTGTCCGGAAAACGGGTCACCATCTCGCGGAAGGCAACGAAGGCATCCGCCGCGGCCTTGGGATCGCGCTCGGACTGGTCCTGACCGCTGACAAAGCCGAGGATGCCCAAGTCGTCGTTAAAATTGATCAGCCCCTTCAGGTAGAACATGTAGTCGGCGCTGGGGTGGTTGGGGTGCAGCTTGATGAAGCGGTCGATGGTGGACAGGGCCGAAGCCGGATCCTCGTTCTTCCACTGGGCATAGGCTGATTCGATCATCGCCTGCTGGGCAAAGCGCCCGAAGGGATAGCGCGCCTCGATACGTTCATAGTGCTTGATCGCATTCTCCCAGTTGCGCGCGGACAGCTCCGAGCGCGCCTCGGCATACAGCTTCTGGGCCGACCAGCCGCGAGTCTCGTCGACCTCGGCGCCGCGAAAAACGCCGCAACCCGCAAGCACCCCACCGAAAGCGAGAGCCAGGATTGCCGTTAGAATGTTTCTCATGTCAGGAAGCCGGATGGAAGGCCGAACAGGCGCCGGGAAGAGGGATGGGGTTTTGCCGCTGAAAAATTATACCGAATCTGCGGTGCCGGCCGTGAAGGATGTGATCGCACCGGCCGATTGCGCCGGTCAGCGCCTCGATTTCGCGCTCTCCCGGCTGCTACCGCAATACTCGCGCGCACGACTGGCCGCCTGGATCAAGGCTGGCCATGTCCGCGTCGACGGCCGCGACGCCGGCGTGCGCGACAAGCTGAACGGCGGTGAACGCATCCGCGTCGCGGCACAACCCACGCCCGAAGAAACCGCCTTCCGCCCGGAAAACATCCCGCTGGACATTGTCCATGAGGACGGGACGCTGCTGGTCATCAACAAACCGCCGGGGCTGGTGGTGCACCCCGGCAGCGGCAACTGGCAGGGCACCCTGCTCAACGCCCTGCTGGCCCATGCACCGCAGCTCGCAGCCGTGCCGCGTGCGGGCATCGTGCACCGGCTCGACAAGGACACCAGCGGCCTGCTGGTGGTGGCCAAGACCCTGACCGCGCAGACCGATCTGGTTCGCCAGTTGCAGGCGCGCAGTGTGTCGCGCGAATACCGCGCGGTGGTCCACGGCAGGGTGCCGCGCAACGGCCGCATCGAAGCCGCCATCGGCCGCGACCCGCGCAGCCGCACCCGCATGGCCGTTGTCGGCTCGGGCAAGCCCGCGGTCACGCACTACACCATCCTTGAGAAACTGCCGCGCGCCACCGTGCTCGCCTGCAGACTCGAAACCGGTCGCACCCACCAGATCCGCGTCCACCTGCAGAAGCTCGGCCACCCGATCTGGGGGGATCCGGTGTACGGGCTGCGCAATGCACCTGCCGCACCGCATATCGGCCGCCAGGCGCTGCATGCCGAGCGGCTCGCGCTGCGCCATCCCGAAAGCGGCATCACGCTGCAATGGGAAGCGCCTCTGCCTGCCGACATGACGGCC